>JAAZYN010000954.1 GCA_014239625.1 Myxococcales bacterium
GCACCCGTCAGCGCTGCGGCTCCGCCGGTTGCAGCCGAAGGGCCATGAAACATCCGGGCTATGTCGCAGGCAGGGACGGCGGCTTCGCGTCGCCGAGCTCGCCGGGAGTCGGTCGAGCTCGGCGCTTCGATGTCAGGGGGCGTTGTTCGGATTCGGCCGGATCCCTCCCGACGGGTTCTTCGACAGCCCTTTGCCTTTTCCCGGGTTGGTCCCGTTGGTCACCCCTGACTTCGATGGGCCGAAGCGCCAAAGGCCGGGCGGCAGATCCGGGCAGATCCCGATCGTGGTGAGGACCTCGTTGGTGACGACGACCTCATTCTGGTCAAAATAGATGTTGGCCGAGTTCGCATAGGCGGTCCCAACCTCCGTGACCGCTGGATCGATCCGATAGTGGATGCGGCCCGAGCTTCCGGCCAGATCGTCTACGGCGGCTGGAAGTTCGATGTCGTCGAAGCGGACGATGAGTCGGCCACCCTCGTCGATCTGGAGACTGGTGATGTCGTGGTCGGAGTACGTTAGCACCAGAGACTCGATGTCCAGGTTTGGGTCAATGGAGTCGGTGACGAACACGGAGTGTGCGGGCCCCAACCCCAGGTTCTGGAAACGGACCGTGTAGTCCAGTGGTTGGGCGGCCTCGATCGTGCCCACCTGGTCGCACCCGCTGGGCCACACCGCCTTGTCGTTGGGATCGCAGCTACACTCGCTACCCGCCCAGCTCCCGGAGGAGGCCGTGAAGGTGTCTTGGCCACAGTTGGCGTTCAACACCGCGGTCGTCGACCAGCCTCCGGCTGGGATCTGAGTGACTTGCTGTGCGATCTGGATGAGACAGGGGGCGCCCAGGTTTCCTTGGCCGAGGGTGAAGGTCACGATGGTGGTCCCCCCCGGACCCGCTTGCACTGACGTCGCTGTGTTGGTCGGGCAGCACGGGCACACGCTGCCCGTGTAGGGCATGCCAGGAGGCAGGCTGACCGTGACCGTGGTCCCGGAGGTCCATGGTTGTCCCTGATTGTTGATCGTCACGCCGGTGGTCCAGCTTAGCCCGGGGCACGGGCTGTTGTAGGGCAGGCCATTACAGAGCTCCTCGGTGCCGGACGCTCCACCCACGGTGATGGTGCCCTCGCATTGGGGCTTCAGACCGAAGTCGAGATCGTTGGGCCCGTCCGCCGGGTTGACCGTGAAGCTCTTGGCGATGCCGCCGCAGGCTGCCACCGGCGACAGGTAGTCGCGATCCACCATCGAGATGTTCCACTGTCCGGCCGGCAGGTCGAACTGATAGATCCCGTCCGCATTGGTCAGGGCGTAGCGCGTCGGCTGGCCGTTGACGTCGGCGCGTATCATGACGCCCATGGCGCCTGGTTCGGAGTCGTCCGCGCAGTTTTCGTCGGCGTCGAAATACACGCGCCCGGTCGTCGGACCGCACCAGCGGTTGACGGGGTTGTAGTCACGCAACGTGGGGTTGTCTTCGCAGATGTCGAAGGCGTTGGCGATGCCGTCGCAGTCGTCATCCTCGGCCTCGAAGTTGAGGCGCTCACTCGAGCGGACCGACGCGGTGTATGGAGCGACCGCGGCCAGCTGACCGCCGGTGAGCAACACCGTGCCGTCCGACAGGGCAGTGGTGGTGTGGCGCAGTCGCGCCGTGTTGAGCCAGCAACCTTCAGTCCAGGTACCCGCATGGGCGTCGTAGACATCCGTTCGCCAAGTGGCCGGCCACCCCCCCGCGAAGATGACGTTACCCTCCTGCTTTCCTGCTTCGATCAGGGCCATGAACTCGCCACCGTTGTTGGTACCCGAGCGCTGTCGCCCCTGGCCGAGCTGGGCGGCCAGAGAGAACGTCTGAGTCAGCGGGTCGTAAAGCTCGCAGACCGGGGTGAAGAACGTGCTGCCCGGGGTGGTAGCGCCATCCAGACCAGAGCAGATCAACACCTTTCCGGCGTCCGGGCCCGCGG
>JAAZYN010000955.1 GCA_014239625.1 Myxococcales bacterium
GAGCGACGTAGTGACGGAGCGAGCCTGCGAGCGGGGGAACGGGACGTGGAGGTCGGAGGGGCTGTGCTGGTGGCGGCGCCGGTGGTCCTGGGTGTAGGCATGCTGCTGCTGGGGGCGCTGTTCCGGCGTCACCAGCGCGCCGACGCTGCCCTGAGCTTCGACCGGCGTCCGGTCCTCATCGCGATGGGTGCCACCACGGTGGGAGCCGCGGCGACGTCGGCGGCGCTGGCCGACACCCAGGTTCTGAATTGGGCCCTCACCGCACTCTTTTTGTACGGGTGCTCTTATCTGACTCTCCTACTGGTCACCTGGCGGTATTGGCTGGCGAAGGATCCCGCTCGCGCGTTCACGTGGGCGTGGCTGCCAGTGACGGTGGTGCAGCTGGTTCCAGCCATACTGATGGCCGCGGGAGGGCTGCCTGGCAATGAGGTCGTCGCTGCGGTGTGGGTGTTCCCAGGCTACTTCGGGATCCCGACGCTGGTCGCGATCATCCTGGCGTTCGTCGAGGCGAGCAAAAAGGGACGTACCTGATCATGGTGGGAAGCGCGGGCGAGTCCCACTTCGCGCGGTGGCAGGGCACGGTCCGTGACACCGGGGGCAAGAGCACCAAGGCCTGCTACCTCATCGTCGACGATGTCGACGCGCGTCACGACACAGCCCGGGCGGCCGGAGCCGAAGTCGTCTACGAACCGACCGACCAGGATTACGGCGGGCGCGCTTATGCGTGCCTCGATCCCGAAGGCAACATCTGGCACTTCGGTAGCTACGACCCCTGGGCACCGTTGCCCGACGGAGCGCAGGGATAGACTCGATCAGATGTCCGCGCCGGGACACTTGCGGGCGCAGGCCTCGGGGGGGCTCGCTTGTGTGCACAGACCACGACGGGATAGGGCGCGCGGCGCCACGCTGGTTCACCGCACATGGGAGGCTCTGGATGGAACGCGTCATGGGTATCGGTGGGATCTTCTTCAAAGCGGCGGACAAGACGAGCCTCGCCGTCAAAGCGCAGTTTCCCGACGAGAAGACCATCAACATCGGCGCGGACATGGACGCGCCGTTCGAGGTGGTGGTGTCGGTCATCGACACCGTGCGCTTCAAACTCCCGCAGGCCTCCTATCCCGACGACAAGAGCTTCCGGGCGGCGCTGAAGGCTTCAGGTAGCAAAGCCAACCCGCTGTTCCCCGCGGTGGTCTTCGTCGTCGCAGAGTGAGATGAGCGACGCCGTCACAGGCGTGTCCGTGGCATGATGTAAGGGTGATGATCTGCCTGCGTACCGTCGTCGCCCTGGTCGCGTTGCTCGGCCTTCCGGCATGCCCCGCCACGGAGCGGACGTCCGTCTCCGAGCACCACGTGGTCGTGGCCACGGCCGCGGCGAAGGTGGACCTGCTGGTCATGTTGGACCCACGCAAGGGCATCTGCAGCGCAGGCAAGAGCCTCGCGGCGGCGCTCACCGCGGAGCTGAAGGCGCTCGCGGAAGAGGGCGTCGACGTGCGCGTCGCGGTTCGCCCCACGTGGCCCGACTGCCGTGGCGACCGGGCCTCCCCGCGTGCGGTAGGTGAGTGCTCCGCCTCGTACGTCCCCCACCCGTGTGAATCGGACGCGGACTGCGAGGACCTGGCGTCGGGCGAAGCGCCCCGTTGCCAGCAGTGGCTCGGGGAATGCACGACGGGCGCATTCGGCGAGTCCATCACCCGCTGCAGCGCGCGCTGTGCGACCGACCAGCACTGTCACGACCTCGTCGCTCCCGGGACGTTCTGCGGCGAGTACGGCTCGTGCTGGAACCCCCTTCGGGGCGACGGCTGCCCGGCCGGGTTGCCCGAGGTCTTCGACGCGGGGAGTTTCGATTTGCTGGACTGCCGCATCCCGTGGGAGGGCGCCGACCCGGGCTGTTCCAACACCGGAGAGTACGGCCAGCCCGCCCTGGAGACGGCTCGACGTGAGCTCGA
>JAAZYN010000956.1 GCA_014239625.1 Myxococcales bacterium
GAGGACGTCTACCCATCACGACCGCTCCGGCAGGTGTTGGCGAAGAGGCACGGGCCGCCATCCGTGTGGCTACAGCCCGTACCCCGCCCGCACCCCCGGCCACACCGGCCAGGTAGTCGGGGCAGGTGCTCGATGCGGAGCAGGTCGGGCGGCATGATCGTGGCCGAGCGGTTCTTCCGATACCACGCGCGAAAGCCCACCAGGTCAGCCTCGAGCTGCCGCAGGTCCTCGACGGCCGCCGCGACGGCCTGCCCGAAGGGGGTGAGCTCCCCCTTGGCGCGCCGCCGATGCGCCCGCTGACGGCAGGGGGCCCCGCAGTAGACCGCGTCTCCCCGCGCCCAGCCCGAGAGGGCTCGCCCGCAGCAGGCGCAGTAGCCCTCAGCCTGGGCCAGGAAGGACGCCCAGCGGTGAACCCAGAGCCAGCGGGAGAGCCACCCATCGGCCTCCCAGAGTTGGGATCGGGCCATGAGCACCCAGAGGTCGGAGACTGGGAGCTCAGCTTCATGCTGGGCGGCAGCGCCGATGAGGTCGAGGTGAATCACGACGGCTCCAGGTCGAGCATGGCGAGCAGGAGGCCGCGGCCGTCCACGATGTCCAGAGACAGATCTTTCTTCTCGACGACGATGCGCGCGTGGTAGTCGTCCATGCTGCCGGACAGGTGGGGGAAGAACCACTGGACCACCCGATCTTGCCCGAAGCGATGGGCGCGGCTGACCCCCTGGTCCTCGTCGGCGTAGGTCCACCACCGCTCCACCTGGATGACCACGCTGGCCCGCGTCAGCGTGACCCCCTCCTTGCAGGCTTGAGATCCGATGAAGGCGTCGACCTCGCCAGCCTGCACGGCGTCCACGATGTCCTGACGCTGGATGGGTGTGGTCGCGCCCACGATCACCCCCACCCGCAGCCCTCGCTTGACCAAGGCCGCCTCGAGGGCCTCCCGCACGCCGGCGTGGTGGATGAGGAAGATCACGGGCCCCGGCTCCTCCTGGGCCTCCCGCACCTCGTCGAAGATCTCCAGCGCTGGTCGCACCTTCTCCAACCCGGCGGCCTGGTACGCCTTCATGAAGGCGCCGAGCAGCTCGGGCGAGGTCTCCCCAGCCGCCTTGGCCTGCTTCATCAACACCTTCACCGCGGTCCAGCCCGCGCGCAGGTCGCGAGAGGACCGGAAGTGGCGGACATGCTCTGTCCGGTCGGGCAACTCGGTCAGGACGTCGACCTTGCGCCGGCGCATCATGACCTCGGCGAGCTTGCGAGCCAGCTCGGGCTTGCGGGTCGCCCCCTTGTAGGTGGCGCGCACGGTAGTGCCGTAGCGACGGTAGACCGCGCCACAGTAGAGGTCCCCGAAGGGCTTGAAGGCCGGGTAGCTCACCGGGTCGATGATGTGGAGGAGAGTCCAGAGCTCCCGCGGCCGGTTCCGCATCGGCGTACCCGTCATCAGCAGGCGGCATCGAGAGGGGTAGCTCAGCTCCATCAGGGCGGCCCCCCGGCTCGACGAGGCCTCCTTGGCGTACTGGGCCTCATCAGCGATGAGCAGGTCGGGCGCCCAGCGCATCAAAGACGCGAGCACCTTGGGCCAGGGCATCCCCCTGGGGATCTTCTTGCTCAGCTGCCCCCAGGTGACGACAATGGCGCCCTCGAACCCGCCGTCCGCCAGGGCGCAGATCGCCTTGGGTGTGGCCGCGGCCCGCACGTCCACCGACGGCGACCACCGGCGCGCCTCCTTGGGCCAGTTGAGCAGCACCGAGGACGTCACCACGATCAGCGTCCGCTTCAACCGCAGGCGCCCCCTGAGCAGCTCCAGGGCGGCCAGGGCCTGCACCGTCTTGCCCAGGCCCATGTCATCGCCCAGCAGACCCGTGAAGCCACAGGAGGCCGCCCAGTCTACGCCCTCGACCTGGTACGCCCGGAGCCCAGGGAAGGCGCCGGCGACGTCGAGGGGCGG
>JAAZYN010000957.1:0-279 GCA_014239625.1 Myxococcales bacterium
CGGTGCCCAGGACGCCGACCACGCTGGTGACCCCGCTGGCGGTGTAGCGGCTCAACGGCAGCGGCGGGATCTGAGAGTCGAAGCCCGCCTCGCCGCCGCCGCCGGTGACGTGGGCGTGGCCGTCGATGAGGCCAGGGATGAGCCGCAGCCCGTCCAGATCCTGGCACGAGGCGGTGGCCGGGAGCGCCGGCGTCGATGAGCCCATCCAGACGATCCTGCCAGCGGCGACGAGCACGTTCTGGCGACCGAGCGGCTCGGGCGCGAACACGGTCGCGTTGG
>JAAZYN010000957.1:308-1940 GCA_014239625.1 Myxococcales bacterium
ACTGCCGCCGGGTCGACGATTCGTGGGCCGGATACGCCCATCGCCGGGTCCGGTCAAGCAGAATAGAGGGCTGCCACACATCTCCTGCGGACAGGGCGCGGAGCCGCCCCCGGCGATCCACGTCGGTGTCGGGCGCGACGCTCCGCTCGACGGGGCCGACAGGAGCGCCTCCGCCCGACAGAGCGCTGGTCGGCGGCTCCCGGGGCTGGCATCGAACGTCCCGAGAGCGCCTCGGTGCCCAACGTGGACCGTTCGGCGTGACGATCGTCGTTCATGACGTCGTAGACGCATCGACTGTGGATATGAGGCTCACCGCGTAGAGGAGCTCGCCAGGTAGAGCCAGCCGGCGACCAGGCACGCGCCTCCCAGAGGTGTCACGAGTCCCCCACGGGGATGGTCTGGATCCCCCACGCGTCCAGACGTTCGCCATACAGCACGTTCAGATCCTGGCCCCACAACAGGCCCCGGCCGGTGGCGACCGCGACGTCCACCGCGTCGCAAAAGGCGGCTGCCCGGTGCGGCTCGGGCGGCGTTCGGGACTCCTCCTGGAGCCACCTGCGCCACCGAGGCAGAGCCCGTTGCAGCTCCTGCGTCTCGCCTACGCTCAACCACCCGTTCACGCCTTCTCCGAAGCCGCCGAAGCTGTGCGTCCAAAACGTCGCGCGCTTGTCCAGCGTGGTCAGTAACTGGTCGAACAACACGTCCTGGAAATCGCAGGAGAAGATGGACCTGGGCGAGTAACAGGCGAGCCCGAAGTTGTGGATGTGGGTGATGGCGTGGCGCGTGATGAGCGCCTCTATCGGATCCACCAGCTGCTCGTAGCCCCATGCGCCTTCCAACGGCTCCTGGTCCTCGTCGTCGTGCACCTCGCCATGCAGCACCTGAAACGAGCGGCTCAGCTCGGTGACCATCAGGAAGGCGTCGAACCGCGCCGCGACCTCCGCGAGCCCGACGAACTCGCAGTCCATCTCCGACTGTTCGATCTCGGCGGCGATCAATGGGTGCTCGTGACCAGCGCGCACGGCCGGCACCACGACGGTGGCGAACGCCTCGACGTCGAAAACAGCTATCGCACCCCAAGCGCCCACCGGTGGTTCCTCCCTCAGATGGTGACATGGCCGAGGCCGGCGCGCGGCGTCATCGCCGACGCGTCGACGTCGCGAAGCGTGGCGCGCACGGTCGGACATCGCTCCAGCCGCAGGAGGGTGAGATAGGCCTCCCCGCGGTCGACGTCGACGAGCTTCCATTCGGTCAACGGTGCGCGCGTGCAGCGAGCACCTCGATATACCGCCTCTGCCACGTGGGTGAGTATAGCCGATGCGTGGTCAATGGGTGAGCGCGCCCATCGACCACCACGCGCGTACGATAACTCCTCGAGCGGCACCTGTGGCTGACGAGTTCGGCCGTGCGCTCCCACGCGGTTGGCTTCGACAACGGCCCAAGACCCATGGCGCCAGGCGTGATCGGGCCTCGCCGCGTCTCCTCCGCACCGTCCTGGAGTGGGCGCGATGCCGGCCTGCGAAGTCGAGGGTGCGTCTTGCGCCCACGTTTCCCCCGCCTGAGTGGCTCCGCGAGACCGCCCCTCGAGTCGTGCGCCACCTGCAGCGGCCGGAGGACTCGTCGGATGGTCAC
>JAAZYN010000958.1 GCA_014239625.1 Myxococcales bacterium
TGGGGCTCGGGGGTTCGGCGTGGTAACGGCTTAACAACCGATGTTACTGAGAACTCCAGGTTCCGACTACCGCGCGCACATTACCAGCATAATCGGAACGCCGGCGAACATCAAGAAAACCTTTGATGTTCAGCAGTTCGGAGAGCGCGGCGGCCTGCGCGTCGTCACCGATCTCCACGACGAGGGCGCCACCTGGCCGGATCGTGTCGTCGGACACCTGCCCAACCAGCCGCCGGATGACGTCCAGCCCGTCGAGCCCTCCTCCCACCAGCGCGGTGCGCGGCTCCCACTCACGAACCTCCCGCATCAGGCAAGCCATCTGGTCTTCGCGGATATACGGCGGGTTGGACACGACCAGATCGAAGGGCGCCCCCGAGGCCTGCCGGAGCTCCTCCAGCAGGTCTGCGCGGACCACCCGGACGCGCTCGCTGAGGCCGGTGTGCCGAGCGTTGGCGGCGGCTAACTCGAGGGGTTCATCGTGAAGATCGCCGGCCCACACCTCAGCGTGCTTCAGCTCCGAGGCCAAGGCCAGCGCGATGGCTCCGCTGCCCGTGCCGACGTCAGCGACGCGCAACGGGTCGCAGGCGATGCGTGCCGCCTCGACCAGGGCCTCTTCGACCAGCACCTCGGTGTCCGGGCGCGGCACCAACACACCGGGGCCTACCTCGAGGTCAAGCGACCAGAACCCTTGCCGTTCCAGGATGTACTGAACCGGCTCACCGTTGGCGCGGCGCAAGACGAGCGCCCGGTAGCGCGAGCGCTCGTCGGCGCCGAGGGGGCGATCGTAGTACATATAGAGTTCGATGCGTTGAAGTCCGAGCACGTGGGCCAGCAACAGCTCTGCGTCCAGGCGCGGCGACAAGGCTCGGGCGTCGGCGAAGAAGGTGGAGGTCCAGTTCAACGCATCGAGCACCCTCCACGTGGATGCGCGGGTGGGGGCGGCGTGGTCGGTCACGCAGCGAACTCTGCCTGGACCTCGGCCACGACCCGGGCCAGGTTCACTCCGGGACGCCACAACGCGCCAGCCATGGCGATCCACTGGGCCCCGGCCTCATGGGCGTGCTCGGCGTCGCGTGGTCGCAGCCCACCGATCGCGACGACGGGGTGGGCCGCGCGAGCCACTGCGCGCTTGAGCCCCTCGAAGCCGACCACCGGGTCGAGGCGCGCTGCGGCCTTGGTAGTGGTGGGGTGGATCGGTCCAAAGCCGATGTAGTCGATCTCTTCTACGGCGGACCGGAACACTTCTTGGTCGTTGTGGGTCGACAGGCCCAGGATCACCTCCGCGCTGCGGTCGCCCAGGACGCGCCTGGCGGCGCTGGGAGACAGGTCCCCTTGCCCCAGGTGGAGCCCCACCCGGACTTGCGGCGGCGCCTCGTCCAGGAGGACCCGGGCGAGATCGGCCCGGTCGTTGACCACCAGGGTCACGGGGCGCTGGGGCAGGCGCCGGCAGACCGCGCGCTGGACGTCCAGATGTTCCCGGTCGTCGAGCTGCTTGACCCGCAGCTGGACGAGGTCGCAGCCTGCCGACACCAGCTCTGCGACGGCGTCGGGGATGGCGTCCACCGCGAGCAACCCATCATCGGCCAGGGCATACAGCCCGGGGCGTGCTTTGAGCATCACTGGGAGGTGTCCTCGTCGTCGTTGTCCGTGGGGTTGTTGGCGTGACCCAAGAGTATGGACCAGACCTCGCTGCATCCTCGCTTCGTGGTGGCGGAGACGGACACGACGTCCCGCGGCGAGACCCCCATCGACGCGGCGATGGCCTTGACCCGTGGGCCACGTTTAGCGTTGGACAGTTTGTCGCTCTTGGTGACCAGCAGCAGGCAGGGGAGCCCGCGGGCGGTGAACCAGGCGTAGAGCTCTTTGTCTTGTGCCGAGGGGTCGCGCCGGATGTCCAACAGCAGGAGCGACAGGCGGAGCTGGGGGCGCGTCTCGAGGTA
>JAAZYN010000959.1 GCA_014239625.1 Myxococcales bacterium
GGACTGGCAGCGTCAATTCAAGCCCGAAGGGACGCCGCCAGCGTCGTCGAGGGCCCTCAAGAGCGGGCCGCAGGCGAGCGAACACTGGGATTAGGCAAGGCCGTATACAGCGGCCTTGCCTAGCTCCTCTTCGATGCGCAGCAGCTGGTTGTACTTCGCGATCCGGTCGGTCCGCGAGGCGGATCCGGTTTTGATCTGGCCCGCGTTCACGGCCACCGCCAAGTCGGCGATGGTGGTGTCTTCTGTCTCGCCGCTGCGGTGGCTGATGACGGTCGTGTAGCCCGCCCGGTGGGCCATCTGAATGGTCGCCATGGTCTCGCTCAGCGTCCCGATCTGGTTGACTTTTATGAGGATACTGTTGGCGATCCCCTCGCGAACTCCTCTGCTCAGACGATCCGTGTTGGTGACGAACAGGTCGTCACCGACCAACTGAACAGAGCGGCCCAAGAGATCGGTGTGCGCTTTCCAGCCGCTCCAGTCGTCTTCGTGAAGACCGTCTTCGATACTGAAGATCGGGTACTTGGCGCACAGCTCGCGATAATACTCATTGAGCTGGGAGCTGCTCATCTCTCGCCCCTCTCCCGTCATGGCGTAGACGTTCCGATCATCCGCGTAGAATTCGCTGGCGGCGACATCCAGAGCGATCTGGACGTCGCGCCCGGGCTGGAGCCCTGCGTCTTCGCAGGCTGCCAAGATATAGACGATGGCGTCTTCGTTTTTACCCAGATCCGGCGCGAAGCCCCCCTCATCGCCCACGCTCGTCGCTTTTCCATCTTGCCGCAGGCGCTTTTTGAGCCGATGGAAGACCTCGACGCCCCATCGGAGCCCCTCAGCGAAGGTGGACGCGCCCACAGGGGCGACCATGAACTCTTGGACGTCCAGCGAGTTGTCGGCGTGCGAGCCGCCATTGACGATGTTCATCAGCGGGACCGGTAACCGGTGGGCCGACACGCCGCCCAGGTAACGGTACAACGACATCCCCAGCTGCTTGGCGGTGGCGCGCGCGCAACCCAGGCTCACCGCGAGGATGGCGTTGGCGCCCAGGCGTCCTTTGTTCGGGGTGCCGTCAAGGGTCAGCATGTTGTCATCGATGAGCTGCTGGTCGGCCGCATCGAGCCCCTGAAGGAGGCTCGCGATGTCGCCGTTCACGTTCGAGACCGCGTTGAGGACGCCCTTGCCCAAGAAACGCGACGCGTCGCCGTCCCGGAGCTCGACCGCCTCGTGCTCGCCCGTGGAAGCGCCGGACGGCACGATGGCGCGGCCGACGGCGCCGCCGCCGAGTTTGACCTCCACCTCGACGGTGGGGTTGCCACGTGAGTCAAGGACCTCGCGGCCCACAATGTCGACGATGGAAGTCTGAGTGGTCACGCTGTTTCTCCAGTGCTTACGGCTGACGGCCCAATACCACGGAGCCCGTTTCTTTGACACGGGTTGCAACCCCCGAAAAGATGAGGTGATGGTCTATCTTGTGATGTCGAGGCGTTGCCTGAGCTGGGTTTCCGTTTCCGTGGCTGCAGTAGCGGTCGGCGGTCTTTTCTGTGGGTGCGGAGAGTCAACCCGAAAGACCGCCGCCCCCCCCAGTCCGGTCGCCGGAGAAGCGCCGGAAGGCCCCAGCTCGGCTGCCACCGGCGGACCTAACTCGGCGGCGGAGCCAGACGTCGCGCCGGCTGGGGCCAAGCAGCCCACACCGCCCACCTCACCTCCCGCGCCCACCGCAGATGTGGGGACGCAACCCAAGCCGCCGACCGGGCCGCGAGACGTCAAGACGCCGATCAAGCCTCACGATCGGGCGACGCTGGAGGCCGCGTACCTGGAGATCTCGTGCATCCAGAAGAAAGGCCAAGCCGCCAAACTATTGGCTGCGT
The DNA here is from genome assembly GCA_014239625.1 of Myxococcales bacterium. Lineage (GTDB taxonomy): Bacteria > Myxococcota_A > UBA9042 > PHBI01 > JAAZYN01 > JAAZYN01. The sequence continues at coordinate 1,866 of JAAZYN010000959.1, forward strand.
ATAAGAAATATGGGTTCGAGCATCCCCAGGCCTGGATCAAGGCCTGGGAGTCACAAAAACAGACCAAGGACTA
>JAAZYN010000095.1 GCA_014239625.1 Myxococcales bacterium
GGTCGTCAGGGTGTGCCCGGAGCCGGTCACACTCTCGAACATCACGTCGCCCTTCCAGGTAATCTCTGCCTTCAAGTGGTCCGCCTTTCTCGTGGATGCTTGCCGAGCGTTCTGAAGCATAGGCACAACGCGGGGCACACGAAAAGCCCGGTGATCGACGGCCCAGCGTGGCGCGCCTCTACCAGGAGCGCCGGGCCGGCGCTCAGGGGCTCGCGCGCCGGACCGCGACGGCGGCTCCCGGCGCCCCACGTGAACGAGGCGGGCCTGCCGGATCGGGACCGACCAGCAGCCACCGGCCCGGCTCAACTCCCCGAGCCCCGTTGGCTTCTACCGCTCGGTCCGCAGCGCCGCCAAGCGCACCCGACCGACCGGCGCGACGTCACGGCGCCATCAGCCTCCGGTCCGCGCCACGCGCGCTGGCACTGCGCCGTGGTTCGTGTGAGGTGCCATGAACCCTGCGAGGGGTGCCTGCGGGACTGACCCGGTGACGACCGGCCTCAGCCCACGAGGGGGGCGTGAGGCCGCCAATCAGGGGTTCAGCCCCGCGCCACGGCGCAGGGCCAGTCCTCATCGCGGCGGTGGCCCTGGCGCGTCCGGCGCAGCGCGACGGTGAACGATCCGTGTCGGTGATCCAGCCGGGTGACGACGTGACCCGGCCGAGCGCCCTGCGGCGTCATCCGCCTCATCCACGCAGTCCCAGTAAGCCCATCGAAGGCCGGCTGCGGGGTCGAGAGCACGGCGTCATAGACCTCCCGAATCGCGTCCCGGAAATCAGCCGAGCCGGGCGCGTGGGCGTCTGCGGCGCCTTGTTGATGGAGCAACGTCAGAAACACCTCGTGGACACGACGCTCCACCGCCATGTGTTCGCCGCTGGCGCTCGTCGCCGCCTGCAGTGGCACCGTCCATGCGTCGCGGCACCAATAGTGCGCCCTCCGCTGGACAACCCAAAAACGAAATCCCCCTCTGAAGTGAGTCACGGTTACACCTCGGACGCGACGAGTGACCGGGGCCGAGCCGACCTGCACATGGGCCCGCAGGTCTCGACCGCCGTCCGCTTAACCTAGCAAGCGACGTGCCAGGTGTTTGAAACTACATAAAGAAAAGCCCTCGGAGCGGAAGAGCCATCGAGATCGGACGCCGCCTGGGGAGTGTTGCCCCCAGCCACCGGGCCCTCAGATCAGCCATTCCCCCTTTCATAACAATCACTTGAACCACGAAGACCAGACCCCTCACCGACCGGTGACTACAGACCCCACCGTGGCTCGGGGTGAAACGCCGCGCCGGTAAGGCCATTAAACGGCTGTGCAAGGCGACGGAGTTCGTGATAGCAGACCGGAATATGAACGATATTCGCATTCTCTCCGCTCTGGTGTGCCTGCTAAGCGCAGCGTGCCCCGCACCTGCGCCCGGTCCGGCAAGCACCGACACAGTCGATGATGGGGACGCGGCGGTCACGTCGGACCTCCCGCGGCAGCCTGACGTCCCAACGTCTCCGGACGTCACCCCCGACCAGACCGCGCCGCCGTGCACCGTCCGCGCCGCGGTGCCTCCGACGACGGACTTCTTCGTCGATATCTCCGCCGAAAGCGGGATCCGGTCGGGCAACTATGACCCCAACCCGGTGATCCCGGTCCCCATCAACGATCACAGCCGGCTGGCGTTTGCCGACCTGAACGGCGACGGGTTCGACGACATCGTCGCCCATTCCCTTTATCCCAACGCCCAGAGCGGGGTCCCGTTCAGCCACGTGGTGTTGCTCAACAACGGGACCGGTGACGGCACCTTCAGCGACCACTCCGCAGCCAGCGGGCTGGCGGACCTCCAAGCAGCCTTCTTCGTGTTCGGCGACGTCGACAACGACGGCGACCAGGACTGCTTCGCTGGCCTCGACGTGCAGCTGCCGGGACAGCGGCATCAGGTGCTGCTCAACGACGGCAGCGGCGTCTTCACAGTAGTCGCAGGCTCCGGGCCCGACTCGGAGAGCGCCACGGTGGCAGGTAACGCCGTGTTCGCCGACTTCAACGGGGACGCCAACCTGGACCTCTTCATCGGCAACGGGCACACCAGCTTCGGCGCCCCCGATGTCTACTACGAGGGCAACGGCGACGGCACCTTCGCCCCGGCCAGCGCCAAATTCCCCGGCATGCCGATGCAGCCCACCAACGGCACCGTCGCCTGCGACTACGACAACGACAACGACCTCGACATCTTCGTCTCGGTCTACGGAGTCAGCCTCGAAAAAGGCGCCAACGCGCTGTGGGAAAACGACGGGACAGGGGTCTTCAGCAACGTCGCCGTCGCCCGCGGCTTCGCGAGCCTGCCTGGGGGCAACTACTTCTTGGGCCACGCCGAGACCTCCGAGCCCGGGGCCACTCCGGGCACATACGTGGGTAGCAACGGCTTCGGCCTCGACTGCAAGGACATCACCAACGACGGCCTGCTCGACGTCTTTGTCACGTCGATCTCGCACCCGGTGGAGGGCGACTACAATCGCAAGTGGTCCGATCCGACCCAGCTCCTGGTGAACACCGGGGCGGCCGGCGGCTTCGCGTTCCAAAACGAGTTCCTTCAGCGCGCCCTGCCCTTCAACGAAGGGGACGTCGACGGGGCCGCCGTGGACTTCGATAACGATGGCCGCCTGGACCTGTCGGTGTCGCGCGACAAGAAGTATGAGAAGAATTACACCGACGTCGCGCAGAAGGCGTGGTTCGGGCTCATGCCCCAAGAGCCCGACGGTACCTACGCGAGCCTCGGGCCGGTGAGCGGCCTCAACGAGACGGAGGCCGCCGTGGCGGCGTCGCTGCTGGAGTGCACCGACACCGCGCAGTGCCCGAGCGGCGAGGAGTGCATCAGCACGCGCTGCCGTACACCGTGCAGCAGTGACGCCGAGTGCCTGGGCCCCCAAGAGCTGTGTCACACCAATGGATTCTGCAAGCTGCTGCTGACCATGAAGAACGCGCAGAACCACGCCTGGGCGGATGTGGATGGGGATGGCGACCAGGATCTCCTCGTCGGCGGGCGAGACACCGGGGGCGGGCGTCCCAACTTCCTGTTCCGAAATGACATCGGTCAGGACAACCGGTGGCTGTCGATCCGGGTCGAGGGGGACGGGGTCAACGTCAACCGGGACGGGATCGGCGCGCGCGTCTCGCTGGTCTTCGGCGACCGGACCCTCCTCCGCGAGGTCCGCAGCAGCCGCGGGATGCACTCCTCGGCCGACTCCCGCGCGCTCCACTTCGGTTTGGGCGACCTGCCCTGCGACTACACCATCGAGGTCCGATGGCCCGACGGGGAGACCGCCACCTTCGCCCCGGGGGCGCTGCCCGAGGAGACGCACCTGCGGCTCGTGTATCCGGACCAGCTGGCCCCGTAGCGCGGCCTGTTCTGTCGTAGCGAAGAGCTCGGCGGACACCCAGGCCCGGCGACGCTGAGGCTGACCCCGTGGCGCCTGGCGGCGCGCCAAGTGTCCTGCATCGAGGGGCGGCGGCCGCTCGCGCGAGCGGCTCCTCCAGGGCAAAGGACCGCCGGCGTCCATTCGAGCGCGCGCAGGGTCTGGACGCCAGCGCTGACCCCTGTGGCGACAGCCCGGCGAGGCTATTTCCCGGCGGGCATCAACACGATCACCGGTGACCCTGGTCACCCTCGCGGGCCGCGGCAGACAAGACTGACGCGCGCGGCGTAGCGGGAGCGGGTCGCAACCTGCCCTGTCCGGAACCCGACAGGGCCCTCTTCATGGGGCCTGTGAAGCCGGCGCTGACTGCGAGCGGGGAGCTCGCGCTGGCAGCTCGAGGAACGCGATGACCGCGTCCACGAAGCGCTCGGTCGCGTCCACGTGGGCGAAGTGAGATGCCTCGCGGAGCCAGACAAAGTGAGCATCGGGCACGCGGCGGGCGAGCACCGTGCCGATGAGCGGAGGCACCACCGGATCCTGCTCGGCATAGGCCAGCATCAGCGGCACTGGGAAACCCAGGCGGTACCTCTGACGCTCTCGCAGCTCCGCCTGAAAAGCCTGCATCGGGCCATTCAACATGGTCTCCGACAGGTACTTGAAGAAGCCCTCGAAGCCATCATGCGTCGCCAACGGGTCGCCGTACTCGTGAGCCTCCTCCAGGGATTTAAAGGACTCGTCATAGTAGTGGACGTTGCGATGCGCCCAGCGCAGCGGGTCTCGGGCGATGAGGCCGCGAAGGACACGTTTGCTTCCGGGGAGGCGCAGCGCAGCCCGAAGAGCCGTCAGTCGAAGCTCCGGCACTCCCGGCGAGTGGAGATTGACCAGACGGCCGATCGCCTTGGGCCGAGCGAGCGCCAAGACCATCGCCAGGTAGCCGCCCATGGAGTTCCCGATGACGTCACAACCGGGGATCGACAGGGCCGCTTGCAGTCGACCGATCCAGCGGGCCAGACTATGCGGCCGATAGTCCGCGGCGAGCGCGGCCTCGCTGCGGCCCGCGCCGGGAAGATCCGGTGCGTAACAGGTGTAATGCCGACCCAGCGGCTCGAACACGTAACGCCACGAATAGCTCGTCGTCATCAACCCGTGGATCAGAAGCAGCGGCGGCCCGGCTCCGTAAACGCGCACATGGGCCCTGGTCGCCGGCCAGCCCTGTCCGCCGTCGACGGTTACCTCTCGCGGCTCCGTGTCGAAGAAGCGATGCGGGCGGATGGGGCGCTCCGGAAGATCTGCGAAGCGGCCCTGACGAAACGGCGTGACCATTCCATCGAGTCTACGCCGGCTGAGCAGGACTTGTCGCGGCGCTGGTAGAGGCCGACATCAGGGGTCGCCTCAACCGCCGCGCTGCCGATGGCCCTGCCTACGACTCCGACTCGTCGGGCGCCTCGGTGCGCTGCAGCCGCGGGGTGTCGCGCTGCGACCGCCCGACGTTGCGCTGCGTCGGGCGGCCTTGAGAAACTCCGGGCTTCGCTGTGCTCTTCGCCGGCGCTGGGGGCTTGGCGCTCAGAGCTGGCCTGGCCGCGCTCGGTGATACGGCCTGCCGCGCGGACCCGGTGCGGGCGACGAGTTGTACCAACAACTGGTGGAGGTCACGCCCCTCTTGCAGGTTGTGGGCCGCAGCCCGCGCCAAGGGGAGCAAGGTCTGATTGATGAGGTCCAGCTGCTTGGTCAGCATCTCGCCGACGGCGGCCGGCATGTTCGAGTTGACCGTGACCGCAAGCTGCGGCTGGCTGAGCTTGTCGACGCTGGTCTCCAACTGCCCGACCAACTCGCGCAGCGCCTCGCTCTGGGCCTCAGCGCGATCATCTCCGTGGGAGCCCGCGGCGCTGTCAACGGACGCTTTGGCGAGGCTGGCCGCCTCCATCAACGACTCGCGGATACCGCCCAGCTGGTCGCCCAACATGCTGAGGGTGCCGGTCACACGAGTGACCGGGTCGCTGTCTTTCCCGCCCGTCCGCTGAGTGCGCCGGAAGACCTCCTTGATGGCCTCCCAGCGCTCTCTCTCGTCGTCACTCATGAACCCGCGCAGCTCGCCCAGCTTCAGCAGGTTCTGCTCGGCCCCCGTCGTCAGAGTCTGCGCCTCGGCCTTGAAGTGGTCTTTGATCAACGCCTCGAGCTCTTCAGCGTTCATAGCGCTGACGAGCTTCTCGGCGATCTTGTTCATGTTGCGGTACGAGCCCTGCAGCCTGAACGGCGGCTCCTCGCGGAAGGCATCATCCATTGACGCCGACCGGATGTACTCCTGGTTAACCTTGAGCAAGACCTCCTGAGCCCGAAACATCTTCTTGAAGATGGTGACGATCTAGTTGAGCTCGACGCTGGAATAGGCGTGGCTGAGCTCCGTGCTCGCCATCTGCTCGCCCTTCGCGATGCGGATGATCTTGTAGATGTCGTCTTGCTCCCGAGCCGCCAGGGGCGCCAGGACGTCGTTGGAGGTCATGGCGTTTTCGATGTAGCTCAGCGCGAAGACCTCCTCGGACCCGTCGAGCATGTCGCCCGGGTTGTAGGCGTCGGCTCGGTTGGCCAGCATGTCCGGGATCTGGAACTTGTCGCCCGACTCCGTGTACGGGTTGCCGGCCATGACCACACAGAACTTCTTACCGCGCAGGTCGTAGGTCCGGGTCTTGCCACGCCAGATCCCCTCGATGCGCCGCTGCGCATCGCACAGCGAGATGAACTTCTGCAGCAGCTCGGGATGGGTATGCTGGATGTCGTCCAGATACAGCATCACGTTGTTGCCCATCTCCAACGCCAGATTGATCTTCTCGACCTCCTGACGGGCGGTGGCGTTCGGCGCTTCGCTCGGATCCAGGGAGTGCACCTCGTGCCCCAACGCCGGACCATTGACCTTCATGAACACCAGCCCAAGCCGGCTGGCGATGTACTCCATCAAGGTCGTCTTGCCATAGCCAGGCGGCGAGATGAGCAACAACAGCCCCATCAGGTCGGTCCGCTTCTTCTCCCCAGCGGCCCCCAGCTGCTTGGCCAGGTTCTTTCCGAACTCTGGGAGATACACCTCGTTGATGAGCCGATTGCGCACAAAGCTCGACAGCACTCGCGGCAGGAACTCGTCGATGCGCAACCGCGACCGCGTGTCGTCCAGGACCGTCTGAAGTACGGAACGATACTCACGATAGCCGGGCACGATGTGGCCGGCGAACCAGTTGAGGCGCGCCAGGAACTCGTCGAGGCGCAGCGTCATCTTGCGCTCCGAGAGGTTGGCGTGCTGACCGAGCAACCCGCTCACCTCCACCGAGGTGCGGGCAGAGCTCGTCTCCCAGGTCAGCTCATCGCTGGTCACCAGCAGCGCCACGGCTTCGACAATCGAGCGCTGGAGCGAGCGCAGGCTCTCATCGCTGGCGACATAGGCTCGCAGCCACGCCTCCGCCAGCTCGAAACGCCGCGCCGGGTGCATCGCCAGGTCCGCCATGTCGGTCTCGAAGGCCGAAAGTTGGCTGCCATCGGCCAGAAACTTCAGCAGCCCGTCGCGCAACCGCGCGGCGTCACCGGAGCAGGTAAACACCGCCTTGACGGCTCTCAGCTCTTCGGCCAGGTAGTCCCCCGCCAGAGCCAGCTCAGCCAGCGTCGGCGCCAGCTCGAGTCCCGACCGCTCCAAGGACTCGCCGATGGCTCGCCCGAGCTCTTCGGCAAACTCGGCGACCGCTGGGCTATGGGTGAAGGCGGCCAGCAGTCGCCCAAGGGAGCGCGCCCGGCGAGCGACCAGGTCGCGAACATCGTCGTCGGTGATCGACGCCCAATAAAACGCCGCCATCGAGCGCACTCGGGGCGAATAGCGGAGCTTTCCGGCGGTCGACACCAGCGACAGCAGCGCCCGCAGGATCTCCGCCGCGTCGGCGTCGTGAAGTCCGCGCTCGTACCCCTCGTCGTAACGCTCGCCGGCCGCTTTGCGGACCAACTTGAGCAGGCCGTCACCGGACGATCGACCCAGCCGGTGGTGACCACGCACTCCTTGCCCACCAGGCCGCTGTTGTTCGGAGCGGGGGGGACATCGAAGACGTGAGAGAGCGGGGCAGAGGCTACTCGAGAGAACAACCAACCGATCACCGAAGCTCCCAACACGGCCCCGAAGCTAACGACCACTCCCGCATCCAGAGGGTCCGGAGCCAGATTGTGGATCAACAGAAAGCTCGTCACCCAGGCCGCCAAGGTCCACAGCGAAAACCGAATCGTGGCCGGCACCCTTGCCCGCACTTTGGCGGCTGCCATCCCAGCAGCATCCAAGGCGGCGCCCTCAGCGTCCAATGCGTCCAGAGCTCCGGCCTTGGCCTCGAGCGCCTCGGCCGCACCGTCGACCCCTCCCGCATTGGCTTCAATGGCCTCCGCCGCACCGTCGAGTAGGCCCTCCTTGGCCGACAGCAGGCCATCGACGGCTCCTGCCTTCGCCTCGAGGGCTCCCTCGATGGCCCCCGCTTTGGCCTCGAGGGCCCCATCCAACGCGCCCGCGTTGGCCTCGAGCGCTCCATCGACCGCGCCGGCCTGTGCGTCGACGGCGCCGCTGGTCCCATCCAGCGCGTCGAGGTCCATCACGCCGGCGATGACCGTCAGCCAGTACACCAGGGTCAGCCCCAACAGGGTGGTGAAGATCACCGTTGGGAGAGCCAGGATCTCGGCCAAGAATGCGTCAATGGGCCCATTGACGCACAAACCTCGGCCGAACGAAAGGCGGCGACGGGGTCCGCCTCGAAAAGGCGATTTGATGCTGACCTGGTCGAGGATACAATGCACGTCGTGAACGAGCGGAAGCTGTGGGCTACAGCTCTGACGGTGCTGCTGTCGGTAGCGTGTGCGAAGCGAATTACCCCGGTGAATTCACCCGCCGAGGCACCGCCCGAGGCCACATCACCAGGCGGCGAGTGGGCGCCGTTGACCGCTGTCGAGATTGAGAGAGCGGGGCCATTGGGGGGTCCGTTCGCAGGGTGGAACCCTCAGAACAACACCTTCGGTCTGTGCCAGTGGGAGTGCGAGAGCCGCGTGAGCGAGCACGTCCTGGAGTGCTACGTGGGCAGGCCAGCCGATGAGCCCGTGGTGCTGGTCGCCGAGGGCGGCCCGGATCGTTTGCGGGCCGCAGGGATCCTCGCGACGCCCAGGGGCCAGCCAGAGGCTCCCTTCGGGGGCGCGATCTTGAGCACCCGCTTCACGCTACACGATGAAGAGGTGGGCACCTGCTCCTGGCAGCTCGTCGCGACCCCCCAGAGGGGCGCGCCGAAGACGCTGGCCACGGGGGGGCTCGCGGAGGGCTGCTTCGGTGAGCCTTCGCTCAACCGGTACGTGTCACCGGACCGCGGCGCGTTCGCGCTCTGGGTCGAGCACGAAGGCGACCATGGGTGCGCCCCGAACGAGGTGGTGGTGGTCCGGACCCCAACCGGTCGGTAGACGGTCGGTAGACTCGCCCGCGCGCGCGTGCATGTGAGCTCCCTCGGGCTCCCTCGGCGCGCTTCTTAAGCCAGGCCCGCGTGCCGTGCTTCAGAGCGATCATCGAGGCCGCGACCCCCCAGCCCCGGGAGCTGCAACGACGCTGGCCT
>JAAZYN010000960.1 GCA_014239625.1 Myxococcales bacterium
TCGACAGCTGCACGACGCAGACCTGCAGCAACGAGGCGGCGGTAGGCTCGAAATGTGATGACGGCGACGCGTGCACCAACAGCGACCTGTGCGACGAGTCATCGGCGTGCAGCGGGACCACCGTGGACTGCGACGACGACCTCGACTGCACCATCGACAGCTGCGAACCGTCGACGGGATGCGTCAACGACAGCTCCAACTGCACCTGCGGCGCCGGCGGGCCGTGCGAGACCGCCACGCTCACGGCCACCGCCGACGTCTGGTTGGAGGGCAGCGGCAACAAGAGCTCCTACGACTTCTGCATCCTGGGAAAGACCAGCACCTACGCCAAGAAGCGATCCGTCCTGGCCTTCGACACGACGAGCATCCCCAGCACCGCGACGGTGGTCTCAGCCTCCCTCCAGGTGATGTATTACACCTCGACCAAGCCGAGCGGCGTCACGGAGACCGGCATCGATCGACCTGTCCGCGTGCACCAGCTGATGGTCCCCTGGGGCGAGACGACGGCCACATCCACATCGCCCTGGGGCACCTCGTACGTGGGGCTCGACGACGTAGACGCGGTGTCCGCGCATCTCGACGAGCGGCTCTGGGTGCATGGGGATTACGGGATGAAGGGCTTCGACGTGACGGCGGCCGCCGCGAGCTGGGTCGCGCAGCCCGCCAGCAACTTCGGGGTGCTGTTGTGGGCCACCAACGAGGACACCAGCGGTCACGACCAGCGGTTTTATTCGAGGGAGCACAGCGGCAACCCGGCGCTGCGGCCCACCCTGATCGTCGAATACATCCCCTGAGCAGCGCCGCCGCCACGCCGCCGCGCGTTGGCGGCCGGCGCGCGTTCACCGGCGCGCTATCGCCCCAACCTGAACGCTGATTCGCTGAGGATCGCCCCAATCAGCTGGCGAGCGCTGCGGCCCGAGCTCACAAAGCCGTCCACCAACTTCTGGATGTAGCTGGCATCCTTTGCCGGGTCCAGGGCGACACCGCCGAAGCGCTCATAGAAGCGGCGCACCATGCAGGCATCGAACTCTCCTGACGCCACGATCATCTTGGCAAAGCCCAGGGGCCCGATGGTCCCGTCCCCCGTCTGGCCCAGCAGCGTGTAGCCGGCCGGCAGGTAGTCGATGAAGCGCACGTTGGGATCGAGGGCGATGTCTGCCTCGCTCACCGGCGTGAGCCATGTGTCGGGAGCAAAAGCGCCACTCCAGCGCACCAACGTGGAGTCATAGCCGAGCCACCCGGACCACACCCAGGGCCCGATCCCACCGAGCCGGAGCGCCCCAGGCTCCCACCTCTTGAAGTGAATCGCCGCCGGGTCGATGACCGTGTGACAGTGCTTGCACACTCCGCCAGTAGCGGGGTCTTCACCCAGCGGTGGAAAGGCCACGTCAGCGGGTGGAGGGTTGAACTGTCGACAGGTCAACACCTCCAGCGCGCGGGCCGCCCGCGGCCGCTCGCGCTCGAAGGAGCCCATCCAGCCGATGGTCGTGAGCACCCCGGCGGCCGGGATCCCGATAGGCGTGCCGGGCTCGGTCAGCGGGTCGAAGGAGTAGTCGCGGTCTGCCAGCAGATGCGGGTTCATCGTCTCGACGACGACCTCGCGCCAGGCGTTGGGGTCCTCTATTGCCTGCCACCAGAGGCTGTCGTCCATGGCTTTGTTGGCCGAGTCCTGCCGCCCCGCTCGGACGTACATGTGCTGAAGCCCTTGATTGACGACGGTGGTGTTGCCCAGCACGAGGTCCGCCAGGTCCCGGTCGCCATCGACCAGGTGGGCGAACAGGCGAGCCGGCTCCTCCATGACGGCGCGCCGCTGACCCGTCGCGTCATTCGGAAACGCGTCGTAACCGCGGGGGTTGTCAGGAGGCCCGCTGGCCGTACCGCTGGGCGAGTGCGACCGGCGGGCGCAGTAGACGAGGTTGGGCCCGCACCCGC
>JAAZYN010000961.1 GCA_014239625.1 Myxococcales bacterium
CCCGTCAGCGCTGCGGATCCGCCGGTTGCAGCCGAAGGGCCATGAATGTTCCGGGATAGGCTCCACTCCACCGTGTCGTCGTCCTCACGCCAGACGACGCGGTCCTGCGCCACCGCGGGCCGCAGGATGTAGCGGCAGAGCACCTCGAGGTCTCCGCGCTTTCCCGCCTCCACAGCGGTCGCGGCGTGCAGCGTGAAGCCAGCCTGCTCGGCGCAGAGCGGCTTTCGTGGCCGTGGCGCTCGACCAGAGCGCCCGCGCCGCCGCGGCGAGGGCCAGGGGCGCCGAGCTGAGTCCGGCTCCAACCGGTCGCGCGCTGGTGCCTCTCCCAGACCCAGCGCGGTCAGCGTGAGCTGGGGCATGGCGGACTCCTCCCCCTCCGACGCGTCCGCTTCGGTGGTATCGGCGGCGTCATAGCCACGTGCCCGCCAGAGCTCGCCGAGCTTGCCCAAAAAGGTCGTGAGCACTTCTGCGACCAAGGCGTCCGTTGGCCCCTTGGCAGGCGTGAAGACCAGCGGACCGTTGGGCGACGGGCGGTGATAGACACCGTCGAGCAGAAGGCTGTGGAAGTGAGGGTTGAGATTGAGCGCCGAGCCGAACCTCTGGGTCACCGTCACCGAGCCGGTCGCGGTGGACTCCAGGCCCGCCTGTCGCGCCCGGTCTCGGTAGGCGCTGGTAACCGTCGCGATGAATAGTGAACGCACCGCTGCGGCCAGCGTGTGGTCAAAGGCCACCCGCGCACGCAACTGAGCAGCCGCTTTTTCCCGCGGCAGGGCGCGCTGATCGAGCGGCTGTTTCGTAGGTTTGGCGACGGTCGGGGGCTGGCCGACCTGCGACGACAGCAATGGCGCGGGTGGGGGCTGCTCTTTCTCCTGATCGCGGGGGTAATCGCCGTAGCCTTCTTGTCGAACTGAGTTCGAGTGCCACGCCCGGGCCTGGCCTCCCCGCCAAATGAAGCGCCGCGACGGCCCTCGACAACTTCAGCTTCCGTAGCCTCCGGCCACCACTACGCGCCCATCATTTAGAAGGACTGCGTCGAAGGCCGCCCGTGGGGCCGCCATCGGCGCCGCCTCGACCCAAAGATCGGTTGTCGGATCGTAGATTTCGGTCGATGACTTCGAGCTGATCAGCAGGTTGCTGAGATGCCCACCGGCGGCGAGAACCCGACCATCAGCGAGCGTCACGCACCCATGCCACAGGCGTGAATCGGTCATCGTCGCGGTCGAGGTCCACGAGCCGGAGACCGGATCCCAAATCTCGGCGGTGTCCAGCGTTTCCCCCCCGGGCCCGTTCTTTTCCCCGCCGCTCACGAGGACACGCCCATCGGCCAAGAGAACCGCGCACTGGCCGAACGCATGCGGTGTCGCAAGGGAGCCCGTTGGCGTAAAGGAACCATCCGCGGGATCGTAGACCTCGGCGGAGGCCAGGTTGTTGTGCCCGGCCTCCGTCTCGACGTCCTCTCCAGCGGCGATCAGCACACGACCGTCCATCAAGCTGGTCGCCGTCGCGTAGGCTCGCGGCGAATCGAGCCGGCCCGCGGGGCCCCACTTCCCACTGAGGGGGTCGAACAGACTGGCGGTATCCGAGACGACCCAATCGATGAAACCGCCTGCGACGAGCACGCCGGCCGGCGTGAGAGCGACGATACCGTGACCAAACGGGACCGGGGGCGGCGCAGGCGTTTCCCACTCCAGACGTATCGGATCCAGCAGCTGAACCGTGTCCCCGCCCAGGACGAGCGCGCGCCCATCCGGCAGCGCGATCGCCGCCGGATACGTGCGTGGATCTGGCAGCTCAGGCAGCGCCGCCCAACAGTCCCGCGCCGGGTCGTAAAGCGCTGCCGTGCTGACACCGGCCCAGTTGTTCTCGGTACCGCCGACGACCAACACCCGACCATCCGCAAGCAGCACCGAGGCTGCATGCCGCCGATGCAC
>JAAZYN010000962.1 GCA_014239625.1 Myxococcales bacterium
CCGTCAGCGCTGCGGATCCGCCGGTTGCAGCCGAAGGGCCATGAAACATCCGGGCCAGCCCGCACTTCTCACCGGATCCCAACTCATGCTTTGGGGTCTGCGGCACGTTCACGGCGTGCTCGCTGAAGCCGAGGAGCAGTACGCGTGGCTCAGCCCCCTCGGCGCGTAGTCCGCACCACCTCGAAATCACTCGGACCTCCCGGCGCGTCCCTGGAGATCTGGTGAGACACGCGGGTCAGCTCTTCCGCACGATGATCGACTCGGTCCGGAGGCGGCGGTCACCCTCAAACAGCCGGCGCACCGTCCACATCACCAGGAGCGTCGTGGCCAACGCGTTGCTCGCGGCGAGCATGAACATCACGATGATCTGCCACTTGACCGCCACCATGGGTTCGACACCTCCCAGAATCTGGCCGGTCATCATGCCAGGGAGGCTCACCAGACCCACCACCGTCATGGCGTTCAAGATAGGGATCATCCCGCGCCGGATGGACTCGGCGACGACCTCGCCGACCGCCTCCTGCCGCGACGCTCCCAAACACAGCGCGGCCTCGATGCGATCGCGCCGGTCCTCCAGGCGCACCAGCAACGCGTCGAGGCTCAGCGACAAGCCGGTGAGGGTGTTGCCCAGGATCATCCCCATGAGGGGAATGATGTACTGCGGCGCATACCACGGCTCGATCCCGACGATGACCTGAGTCACGGCGAGGGTCGTCAGCACCCCAGTGATGACCAGCGTCGCGGTGGCGCGCCACAACACCCCACGATAGCCCCGCTCTGACCGCCCGACCGCCGCGTGGCCTGCGGCGACGAGCATCAGGCCGCAGATCGCGCCCACAGCTGGCGCGTTGTCGAGGCGAAAGATCCACTTCAGGACATAGCCGACCGCGATCAGCTGAACCACCGTCCGGACCGCGGCGACGACCAGCGTCCGGGTCATCCCGAGCCTCAGCAGCAGCCCGATCACACCGGCGACGATCACCAACCCGGAGGCGGTGGCCAGGTCGAGAGCCGTGAGATCGACGACCTTCACGCCACCCTCAGCTCCAGCGAGGCCGTGGGTCGCATGGCCTGGGTGAAGAGCGGGTCGTGGCTCACGACCGCGACGCCGAGGCCCTGACCACAAGCATCCAGGAGCACCGCGGCCAGCCGTTCCGAGGTCTCCGGATCGAGCCCTGAGGACGGCTCGTCGAGTAACAGGAATGCAGGGCCCACCACTATCCCGCGGGCCACCGCGAGGCGCCGTTGCTCGCCTCCGGAGAGCTCCGACGCCGCACGCCCCCCGACGTCACCCAGCCCGAGCCTGGACAACAGCTCGCGTGCGTACGCCGGGTCGAACCGACCACCGTCTCGGGTCCGGTAGGCAAAGGGCCTGCGGAGATTGTCCAGGGCGGTCCCTTTGAACAGAGCCGCCTTCTGATGGACGTAGACCACGCGCCGCCTGAATCGAGGCCAGGTCCACTCCTCGGGGCTCCGCCCGTCGAGCGCCACCCCACCCGACAGCGGGGTCTCCAGCCCAACGATCGACCTGAGCAAGGTCGACTTGCCAACCCCCGAGGGCCCCCGGAGGACCAGCCGGTCGCCCGCGGACAATCGCAGCGACGCCGTGACGCCGAGGGGCACCCCAACCCTGGCCAGCTCCAATCGCTCGACCTCGAGCTGTCCAGCTTGGGTGAATGTCATCAGGCTCACCAGGGTCACGCCGTGGCCTCAACGCCCCACCAAAACCCGGGAGCGAATGAACGAGCCCCAGGGTAACATGTTCGGGCGGACGTTGAGCGCTCCGACGGTCCACACGCCGACCACCCGAACGCCTGACCGTGTCCTGGTTGGAAAGCTCCGGCGCGCCCTCACTCCGCCGGTCAAAGTGGTTGATACCATCCTTCGGTGCGACGTACGGCCAGTACGACTCGGCCGGCTCCGGTCCGCGC
>JAAZYN010000963.1 GCA_014239625.1 Myxococcales bacterium
CTCGGCCTTGGGCACACCGCTCAGCAACAGCGTGTACTCGGCGTTCTCGTAGGCGGTGAGCACCGGGAGCAGGTTGTAGGCCTGAAACACGAAGCCGATGTGGGCCAACCGGAACCGGGCCGCCGCGGCCCTGCTCAGCGCCGCGGTGTCCTGGCCGTTGATCTGCACCGAGCCGGCGGTGGGCTTGTCGAGCAGCCCCAGGAGGTTCAACAGGGTCGACTTGCCAGAGCCGGAGGGTCCCACCAGCGACGTGAACTCACCGGCGTCCACGTCGATGTCGACGCCGCGCAGCGCGTGCACCTCGATGTCGCCCTGGCTGTAGACTCTCGACAGGCCGCGCCCGACCAGGACGGCGTCCGAGCCGGTCGACGTGGCGTTCGATGCTGCCGTTGCTGCGGTCATGGTCGTCTCCTATTCGTAGGTGCGCATGGCCTGCGCAGGCTGGAGTCGCGTGGCCTTGTACGCGGGATAGAGGGCGCTCAACAACACGATGACGAAGACGGCCAAGCAGTTGGTCAACCAGTCGCCGACGACGAGCCTGCTGCGAATGTGCATGTCCTCCATCAGGACGCCTCCGATCTCGACCTCACCCATCAGCTCGGTCATGTCGATGCCCGTCGTCGCCAGCTCATAGTGAGCCCAGCCCCCGAGCGCGGCGCCGACGGCGATGAAGGTGACGCCCAGCAGGGCGCCTTCCCACAGCACGAGGCGGGCGATCTGCCCGGGGGTCATGCCGAGCGCGCCCACCAGGCCAAGCTCTCGGACCCGCTCCAACACGACCATCAGGAAGGTGTTGACGATGCCGAAGGCGACCACGAACAGAATGATCCAGCTCATGCCGTCGTTCATCTCGCGGTCGCTCTGGATGAGCTTGACCATCTGGGGGTTGGCCTCGTCCCAGGTCATCACCTCCACCGCCGGCGCTCCAGCGACGGCCACGGCGGCGACGATGGATGGCTTGAGCTCGTTGCGCTTGGCGCGGTCATCGAGGACCAACCCCACCTGGGTCAGCCCATCGTCCAGCTCCAGCACCTCTCGAGCGGCGCTGAGCTTCACGAAGGCCAGCATCTTGTAGGTCATCTTCGAGCCGGTAGCGAGGACACCACCCAGGTAGAACAGCCCCTGCGTCGCATGGCCCTTGGGGTCCGTGGTGGCGAGGACTACCCGGTCGCCCAGCTCGATGTTGAGCCGCTCGACGGTCGCTTTGCCCAAAACGATCTCGTCGGTGCCCTCCTCGCCAGCTAGAAACGTGCCGCGCTCAAGGTACTTGCTCCAGTCCTTCACGGCCTGTTCCCGGGCAGGGACGATACCCTGCACGTTGGCGCCCACGTTGCCCGTGGCCGAGCTCAGCAGGCCCGGCATGATGACCCGCGGGACGACCACCTTGACGCCGTCGACCTTCTCGAGGGCGGCCTGACGCGCGTCGGCCGCCCGCAGCACGGACTCGCTGGTCCGGCTCTCCCAGTAGCCGTCGCCGTGCACGAGGATCGCACCGCCGGCGGACATCTCGGCGCCCTCGAGCATCTTCTCGTAGGAGGACGCGTTCAGCCCGACGCTGACGAGCCGCAGCGTCAACGTCAGGGCGATGGCCGTGCCGGTGATGACGGTGCGGGTGCGATTTCGCCACAGATTACGCCACGCGAGACGCCACATCGCTACGCCCTCCCGGCGATCGCGGCGACCATGTTCAACCGCGCCGAGGCGACGGCGGGCCAGATGCCGCACAACAGGCCTACCACGCTGAGGATCCCCAGCGGCATCAGGATCCCGTCAGCGGTCACGGTGAAGTAGAACGTGCTGTCGAACGTGACGCCGCCGTAGCTCAGCTCGGTGCCCATGTCGAAGCCCACGATCGAATGATAGTAGGCCATCCCCGCCCCCAGAGCGGCACCGAGCACAGCTCCGAGGACGGTGATCGTGACGGTCTCAGC
>JAAZYN010000964.1 GCA_014239625.1 Myxococcales bacterium
GTCTCGCCCGGGGACCGTTCGAGGTCTCGCCCGGGGACCGTTCGAGGTCTCGCCCGGGGGACGCTCATCGCGACGCCCTGGCGCGCACGGGCGCCGCGGGCGTCTATAGGCCGGTGACCTGGAGGTCAGCCAACCCGATGCGCAGCTGCCCCGTGCCTGGGCGTCGCTCGATCACGTCGGCGGCGCCGACCACCCCGTTCTTGGAGAGCTGCCTGCGGGCTCGGCACACGTGCACGTTCAGCGTCTGCCGATCGGTGGCGAGCATCGACCCCAAGTCGGTCTGGTGCACCCAGCCGTGCTCTGAGCTCTTCAGATCGCCGTCCAGAGCATCCTTCAGCCGGATTCGAGCCAAGGTCAGTAACATATAGGTGAAGGCGCGCGACTGTAACTCGATCAGGCGTCGACCCCTCCGGAGCGATACCTCGACGTACTCCTCGTCGCGGCTCACCCTGAACTGCATCTGCATGGTCAGCAGCGCCGGCCCCGCAGCGTCCTCGGTGACTCTCCCCTGATTGTCCGCGGGCAAAAACACGCGCCACTCGGTGTCGCCCAGCGCCAGCGTCTGCCGACCGTCGAAGGGCGCGGTCCCGGCGTCCGTCTCACACACCCAACCCTCTTGGCCCATGAAGATCGTCGCCTGGGGATCGCCATCGTCCGGAAGGAACAACAGATCGTTGACCGCGACGACCTCGCTCCCGTCGGGTGCCAAAGCGAAGGCGTCCGGAGGCTGGGCGTCGATCAAGCGAAAGGTCACCCCGCCATCGCCGAACTCCATCGTGTCGCCCAGGCGAACGAGGGTCGAATCCCCGCTCTTGAGGCGCTTGCCATTGACGCTCGTGCCGTTGCGGCTGCTGAGGTCTTTCACACCCCAGAGCCCCTCGCTCCAGTAGATCACCGCGTGCTCTCTGGAGACCGCCGTGTGCTCGATCTTCACCACGCAGGTCGAGCTGCGGCCGACGAGGCTGCGCCCCGTGAGCCTGTGCCTGCGGCCGGATTTTACTTGTTCGATAACACCCAAAACGCGCAGAGATTAACGCCACTGAATGGCTGTCGCAAACCACAGCCTCTTTGTTACGCTGAGGCCCCTTAACGCATCGTAAGGGTGTGACGTTGTCCATCGATAGCCCAGCCGTGATGCTTCAGCTCGAGGTGTCCTCCTCCGAGGACTGCCTCGGTCCGAGTGGCGCCAGCGCGGCGCGCATCGAGCAGCTCATCGACAGCAATCGGTTCCGCGACGCTATCTGCGAGACGGCTCGAGTCTATGGGCCGCACCTGCATCGGTTCTATGCCCGCTGGTCAGCCGTCGAGGCGGAAGACGCGGTCCAGGATACGCTGCTCAAGGCCTACGTCTCGCTGCGACGTGGTCTGTTCGACGGCCGCGGCCGTTTCGCTGCGTGGTTGTTCAAGATCGCCGCGAACCTACGGGTCGAACGCTTCCGTAAGATCAAACGCCGCAGGGCCCTCCTCGCAGACAACCCGGAGGCTGTCGAGGCGCGCGCCATGGGTTCGGATGTCGTCGCGCCGGACAAGCAGCTCCAGCTGAGCCGCTCGATGGAGAAGCTTCGCGTGGCCGTCGAGGCGTTGCCGCCGCCCGATCAAGATCTGCTCGCGCTCAGGTTCGCGGCGGGCCTGAGCTGGCGGGACGTGGCCAGGGTGATGGGCATCAAACCCGAGACCGCCAAGGTGCGAGGGATGCGACTGCGTCGCAAGCTCGTCGAGGAGATGGCCCCATGAACGAGCAACAGCTCGACGCCCTCCTGGCGGCCGATGCCAGCGGCGACCCGTGGCGCCCGACCCCGGAGTTCTTCGAGACGCTCCAAGCCGAGATGGCCGAAGCTGACAAGCCCGCTGCGCCCTGATAGGCACAAGATGCAGTGGCACTGCGAAGGTGTACTTCCCAAGCACCTTGGTTCAGTTCACCGCCACAT
>JAAZYN010000965.1 GCA_014239625.1 Myxococcales bacterium
ACGTCGCTCCGGGTCGGCGGAGGTCGACTGGGACGGCGAGGAGCCCCTCGTCGATGCGATCGCGCGCCATGGTCGCCCAGAAACTTCTGCGCCAGCGGGAGGATGTCTGCGCGTCGTTCCCGCAGTGGAGGGATGGGTACGGTGACCACCGCCACGCGATAATACAGATCTTCTCGGAACGCGCCCGCCTCGATCCGCGCTGGCAGGTCCCGGTTGGTCGCCGCGACCAGGCGGAAGTCGGCCTCTCGCTCACGGGTCGCGCCGACCGGCCGGAAACGCCGCTCTTGCAGAACGCGCAGCAGCTTTACTTGATGCATCAGCGGCAGCTCGCCCAGCTCGTCGAGAAACAGGGTGCCACCGCTGGCCGCGTCGAACAGCCCCTCGGAGGCCCGGTGCGCCCCCGTGAACGCGCCGCGCACGTGACCGAAGAACACGCTCTCGAATAGATCGGGCGGCACCGCGCCGCAGTTCTCCGCGATGAACGGGCCTTTGGCTCGCGGGCTGTTGGCGTGCAGCGCGCGGGCGACGACCTCTTTGCCGACGCCGCTCTCGCCGGAGACCAGGACGTTGATGTCTCGGTCGGACAAGCGATCGACCATGCGGAGCACGCGCCGCATGCCATCGCTCTGATGAATGATGTTGCTGTAGCTGAACCGGAGCATCATCTGGCTGCGCGACTGCTCCAGCTCATGGCGCAGCGAGGTCAGCTCTTCGACGTGCCGCTCGCGCAACTCCGAGTGCGCGGCGACCAGCTCCGTGTGCACCTTGTGCAGCTACTTCAAGCGCGCGCTCAGCCGCTGCCGATCGACGACCAGCGCCGCGAGCTCCAGCGGCAGCGTCAGCATGTCCTCCAGCAGGCGCTTTGGATGGCGAGCCGGCGCGAAGGTCATCACGGCGGCCCCTTCAGCGTCGCCGTCGCCCGAGATCCGCAGCGGCGTCACCATCGCTTTGACCAGACCGTCGGTCTCTGCGAACCACGGGCCTTGCTCGCCGGCGCCAATGAACCGCTGGATCACGCCGTCAAAGCGAGCCAGACGGATTCCCTCGCCGGCCTCGGCCATCAGCGTCATCTCGCCGCCCGGAGGCGGGTACTCCACCAGAGCGCAACCCTCGGCGCCGGCGGTCTCTTTGAGCGCGGCAGCCCAGCTCTGTGGATCTGCGGGCCGCTGCAGCATCGCCCTGGGCAATGTCCACAGCGATTGCATCAGCTCGGTCGCTTGGCCGGCCAGGCGGTGGCTGGAGTTCGGAGTGGTGATGGGTAGGATCGCTGCGGTCATGCTGTCGGATAACGCAAGCAAGTCCCGTGCCATCTGCAGGCTCTCGCTGGAGTCAGGGTCGGGCGGGAAGGCTCGCGTCAGCGTCAAGGCCCGCGCGCAACCCAACAGCCCGACGACGCTGGCCTGGTGCCCGGACAAAGAGAGCTGCTCGCCATATCGCAGAGCGACGGTGCGCTGGGCGCGCTCGGACAGGCGCGCCACGAACGCCTCATGGTCCACCAGCTGAGCAGCCTCCAGAGCCAACGCCAGACCCACCACCGCACCCGGCGGCGCTGCGGCGGAGGCGCCGTCGGCCGGGTGTGTCACGTCCAACCGTTCGAGCAGCGCGCGGGCCTCGTCCCAGAGCCCCTCGTTGGCTCTGGCGCAGGCGCACGCGGCGAGCATCGCGGTGGCGTGGGGGTGCCCGCCTTCGTCGTCGAGCTCGAGGGCCGCCGGCGTCTCTGGATCGTTGCGCGGATCCCCGTATCGGATGAGCCATCGCAACGGCAAGAGCTCCCTGAGCACGGTCGACAGCTGCTCGGCGTGGGCCCGTCCCAACGCCGCGTCGGCGCGCTCGCGAGCCCGACTCCAGCGGCCCGCGGCGATGTCGGCGCGCACCCGGATGACCTCGATGTCGGCTTGCATCATCCGGCTCGCGATGGAGAGCCC
>JAAZYN010000966.1 GCA_014239625.1 Myxococcales bacterium
GTCGCCAACACCGTGGAGACGAGGATCGTGGACAAGCGTGCCAAGTTCAACGCGGACGTCCTCCTGGTCGAGCACTTCAAGCTCTGCCGTAAGGTGGAAGACGCGCGTAGGGGTCACGCCAGCAGTGGCGCGAAGACTTACGCGGTGGACCCCAAGCTCAAAGAGTTCCTGGAGTAACGGCAGCTCGCGTCGCGCCGTCCGCTCTGGCACGACCCCGCCGTTGTGGACGTCGTGACCAGTAGCCCGCATGTTTCATGTCTCTCCGGCTACGACCGGCGCGTCCGCAGCCCTGACGGACGCGCACTCCCTGCGGCGAGCTCGACGCCTCCCGTCCACGCCACGCCCGTCAGCGCTGCGCGTCCTCGGTCTCGCCACAAGCGCCATGACGAGATCCTGGCGCGCCTCAGGCGAGCCCGACGCAGCGAAGACCTCGACGGCTCTACCTGGAGCGCGCGCATCCCCCGACGCCAAGGGGGAGCCACCCAACGACCTGGCGGTTCAGCGCGCGGCAGCCGTCAGGAAGCCGACCACGCCCCGGTCCGTGTCCGAGGCGTACTCCGCCCGAACCCCGGCCGCCTTGAACGCTTTCATTGCGTACTCTCCTTCAACGTAGCCTTTGTCGTGTGCGACGAACACCCTGAGCTCAGGGGACAGCCTCGCGAGGTGGTCGGACTGATGATTGACCTCCTCGGGAAGGACGACGTCCAGCAGAAAGACCCCGCCCAGCTGGGGGGGGGACTGCTGCTTGACCAACAGCTCGAGGATCATCTCCGCCCCCTGCCCCACCCCGCCAAGATAGATGGTGTCCGAGACGACGCGCTTGTCTACCAGGTCCGCCAACACGCGTCGCAGCTGCTGAGCCGACGCTTTGGCCGACGCCATGACCTCGTCAGACGTTCTCCCGACCATCCACGCCATACCGCCCTTGAAGTTGTGGCTGGCGGAGGGGACCACCACCGTGACGCCGGGGAGGTTGTCCACGATGTTTCGAACCATCCCGTCCAGCTTCGTCGCGGTGCCGCCTTTGGAATGCAACAGCACGATCGTCGACGTCCCCTCTCCAACCGTTGCGCCGTGAAAGGTCGTAGCGGGGTGGCCATCGCCGAAAAATAGCGTGCTCCCCAAGGCGAGCACGAGGATCCCGACGATGATGGTCCCCCCGACGGCACTCCCCGCTTTCTTCTTCGAGACGGGCGGGGCCGCAGACTCCGTGCGCTGATGTGCGAGCGTAGCGCTCGAGCGCCGGCTCGAGATGCGCCTCATCTTTTCGAAGACGGCTCCACACTCGACGCAGGCCCCATAGGTAGACGGATTCTTGTGTCCGCACTCGGCGCAGTCGACCCCCCCCATGCCGTACCTCTCACCCCAAAGCCAGTCCACTGTGAAAGCCTTCCGAACTCCTGACTACTGTGCGGTGCCGCGCTGTCCCATGTCCAGCCCTACCCTATGAGCGCCCGCGATCACCGCTGGCGCCGGCCACCACAGCCGCAGCTCGTCGTGCGCGCAGGGGCACAGTCACGCGCCGTCTCGGCCCCCCCCCAGGGCGGCTAGTTGAGCCACGCGAGCCTGCAAGCGATCCCGGTTGGACGCGACGATTTTGGCCAGCTCCAGCTGATTGCGGGCGCGACGGAGGTTGTGATCGCCGCGCGTGGGCGCGACAGCTCTCGACCAACCGAAGTAACGCTCGGCGATGGCGTCGCGGGCGAAGCGAGCCGACAACTCCAAGGCGATGCGCTCGACGCCACCCACGAAAGAGCGCAGCTCAGCGGCGCTGAGGTATGTCGAGGCAGCGGCGACGCTCAGGTAACCGCCGACCGATGCGTCGAACACCTCGTCAGACCAGCGGGGCCGCGCCGCGTCTTCTCCTGCGAGGTTGCACCAAGACCGCAGCAAGTCGCCGAGCTCTACCTCGAGGGTCGAGCGCC
>JAAZYN010000967.1 GCA_014239625.1 Myxococcales bacterium
CTCGGGTGTCTCCACCGCCGTCGTCGTCGCTCGACCTTGACGGAGCGGCCCTACGACCGCCGTCGCGTGCCGCTCCAGCGACGACGATCCTGGCGGATCTCGCGTTCGACCATTCGGGTGCCCTCTCCGAGACCGCGCCGGACGTACGCGTCATCGCAGCTCAAAGGTCGTCACCACGGGCACGTGGTCGCTCACATCCGCTTCGTAATACGGCACCGTCAGGTCCAGCCGCAGGGTCTGGGTGACGCCGCCGCCCAGCTCCTCCAGCGCATCGGAGGTGACCATCACGTGGTCGATCAGCCCAGGGTATGTCAGGAAGCTGATGTCTCCCGCCAGGGCTGCCGGCATGGTCAAAAACGCGTACCGGTCGGTCTTGTCGAGGAGGGTCCCGAACACGTTCCACTCGGGCGGGTCGTTCAGCTTGTCGTTCCAGTCGCCCAGCAGGATGTAGTCCTGCTCGGCCCCGAGGGCCATCTGCTGGCTGAGCCACACGTCCAGCTTCTGGCACGCCTCGCGCCGCCGGGACTCGCTCTCCGCGTCGATTTGAGCTTTCAGGTGGAGGACCACCGCCACGAAATCGAAGGCGGTGCTTCCGTCCTCCCGCGGCGCGGTGAATGCAGCCACCAGCGGTGGTCGCGGGAACGCCCAGCCGTCGCCAGCGAACTCCGTGGCCTGCCAGTCCAACGCGAGCCTGGACGTCCGAAAGAGGATGCCCACCCGGAGCCAGGCGCCAGGGTCCTCATTGATGATCCCCTCGTACCCGGGCAGCGCCGCCGAGAGCGCGTCGAACGCCGCGGGGTCGCTGATCTCCTGGACGGCTATCAGGTCGAACCCGCGCTCGTCGATGATCTCGGCTACCTTGTCGACGCTGTAGCTGTTTTTGGGAAACTGTTCGATGTTCCACGTGGCGACGGTCAGCGGATCGACCGGCGCGAGGGCAGCGTCCGGGGCGCCATCGGGCCCGGCGTCTTCGGGAGCGTCCGCCGCCACGGGGGCGTCATGTCCCCCGTGATCGGCGGTCGGCGCTGCATCGACCGAGGCGTCAGCGTCGGCGTCGGCGACCCCCGATGAGGCGCTCGGACATCCGGTCAGCAGCACCAGCGCGGCGATCAGGGCGCTGGAGCTCGGCACGGCGCTATACACCGCGCCGCCCGGCCAACCCCATCACGACCGGGAGCGCCGCGAGCACGGGACCGGGGCGGTGAGCGCGGGAGGTCTGGCAGCCGTCATCGTCGCTCAGCTGGGCCTTCACCCAGGGCGCCCATAGCCCCGACCGAAGATAGTACTGCAAGAGACCTCCCATCACGCGAAAGACGAACTATGCCGCCTGAGCCTCTTCGAGTCACCCGCCGTTGTCCGGTCGATGATCGGGGCGCCTGCGGCGAAGCGACCTCCCCACGGATGCTTCACGGCCCGTCGGCTGCAACCGCCGGTTCGGCAACGCCGGCACGCCCACGGAGCGGCTGGCGCGGCGGCCACCCAACGCGACGTCACCCGCCTCCGGTGCGCGCACCACCACCCGCTCTACGCGTCTTGGTTTCGCGCGAGGTGCCATGACGATCCGGGGGGCTGGCCCCAACAGGTTTTTCGCGCGCGGTCCGCACCGGGGCTACCATGGGCTCATGAAAAGGCCTTGGACCGTCCGCCTCGCCCGCGCCCTCGAAGATGCCCGAGACATCTCCGGCGACGTCGTCGTGAACCGTCCCATGCGCTCCGTCGCGCGCCGCGAGATGGCCAAGCGAGCCCGTCGCGTGTTTCGGGACGCTCGCGCCTGGATAGCCGGGCTCCTCATACTCTTGCCGGGCTGAAGCGCCAGGGGTTTTCGGCCGCTGGCGCCGCCGCGTCGCGGGGTCCAGGGTCTGTTGCAGGATCCCGCCGCGCGGCCTAACGTCGCGGCTCGCCAAAGTGACCGCCGGAGTCCC
>JAAZYN010000968.1 GCA_014239625.1 Myxococcales bacterium
GTCCCGGTCACGGCCCAGGGGCACCAGCCCCGGGATCGGGTCGAACTTCAGGTCGTGGTAGGGGGGCTCGGGACGAGACAGGTCCGCCAGGCAGCGGCGCCAGGCCTCGGCGTCGTCTTCCGCCAGCCGCCGCTTCAGCGCCACGGCGTCGGTGAGACGCGTCTCCATGCCCTCAACCGTCACCGTCTTGGCCGTCGGCTTCGCCGTCAACGCGCCCAGCCCCGACACCAGGTCCCGCAGCTTGTCGTGCCGTAGCTGATCCCCTTCGTCCTCAAACGACCAGGAGAACCGTGTCGAGGTCGCCGCTTGCAGACGCTCCCGCTCCGCCGTCAGGTCCGCGGCCTGCTTGCGCGCCACGGCCACCGACGCGGCCGCGGCATCGAGCCGTTGTCGCAGACGCTCGAGCGTCCGCTCCTCGCGAAGAGACAGCTCGTCATCGTCCTCCTTCTTCTCCAGCGGTTCGATCTGCCCCTGGAGTGCGTCCGCCGCCGCCGTCGCCTTGGCGACCTCCGCCTGTGCCCGTTCCAGGTCCCCGGTCAACGCCTCCAGCCGCTGGTGCTCCACCGCCAGCCGCTGCCGATCCGCTGTCTCGTCGTAGCTCCCCTGGGCCCGCAGCGCCTCCAGCGCCACTTCATGCTCCGGCAGCTTCCCCGTCAACGCCCGCGCCCGGGTGAGCCAGTCGCGGTACCCGGCCACGCTCCCCGGTACGGCCGGCCACAGAGGACCGTTCGCCTCCGCCACCAGGTCGTCGAGGCGACGGCCGTCCGCCAGCCGTTCCCACTCCGTGAGGTTGGTGCGGGAGGCGAGAGCGTTGGCCTCGGCGCGTTGTGCGTTGGCCTCCGCCTCCGCGGTCTTCTGCTGCAACTGCGTGTTGCTGGCGGCCAACTCCGTCTTCTGCGACCAGATCCAGATCAGGCCCGTGGCCATGGCGAGGAAGAGGGCGGCGGTGAGGGTGGCGACCGCCGGGTTGCGCTGGGTCCAGCGGACGAGCTTGGTGAGCTGGCTGACGGGTTTGGCTTGGATGGGTTCGAAGGTGCGGAAGCGGCGCAGGTCTTCGGCGAGATCCAGGGCCGTCTGGTAGCGCCGGTCGCGGTCCTTGTCGGTGGCGGTCTGCACGATCACCGCCAGGTCCTTGGAGATGGACTTGTTGAGCGTGCGCAGGTCCGGCGGGTCCTTGTGCAGGATCTGTTGGTAGAGCCCTTCCCGGGTGGGGGCGTCGAACGGGCGCTTCAAGCACAGGCACTCGAACAGCGTCACCCCGAGGGCCCAGACGTCGGCGCGACGGTCCACCCGGATGCGCTTGGCGAGCAACTGCTCGGGCGCCATATAGGCGGGGGTGCCGAAGAGGTCGCCGGTCCGGGTGAGCGAGACGTCGTCGCTGTCGGTCTCCCGGGCGAGCCCGAAGTCCAGGAGCACCGGGTCGCCCTCCGGGGTGATCATGATGTTCCCCGGTTTGATGTCGCGGTGGATGACCCCGGCCTCGTGGGCCGCGTGCAGCGCACGGGCGGCGGCCTCCATCAACGTGGCGATGCGCAGGATCTCCGCCTGCGTGGTCTGGGCGCTGGTGTCGGAGGTGGGGGCGTCCGCTTCCGTGTCCACCACCTCGGTGTCCAACTCCACGAAGCTCGCGGTGGCGGTGTCCGGGTCCGCCGACGCCGCCGCGATCCGCCGCGACAGGCTCTCCCCCTCCACCAACCGCATGGCCATGTACGGCACCCCCTGCGCCGTACCGGTCTCATACACCGTGCAGATCCCGGGGTGCTCCAGCTTGGACGCGATGGCCGCCTCCCTCCGGAACCGCTCCACCACCTGCTCCGTGGCCGCTCCCCAGCTGGTCAACACCTTCAGCGCCACCCGTCGCCCGAGCCGCGTATCCTCCGCCAGGTACACCAGCCCCTGCCCGCCACGGCCCAGCTCCTCGA
>JAAZYN010000969.1 GCA_014239625.1 Myxococcales bacterium
GCCGGCGACGCCAAGAAGGCTGCGGGCAAGGACAAGGCCGGCGACGCCAAGAAGGCTGCGGGCAAGGACAAGGCCGGCGACGCCAAGAAGGCTGCGGGCAAGGACAAGGCCGGCGACGCCAAGAAGGCTGCGGGCAAGGACAAGGCCGGCGACGCCAAGAAGGTTGCGGGCTCGGACGGCAAGGACAAGGCCGGTGACGACAAGAAGGCTACGGGGTCTGACAAAAAGGCCGTCATCACCGCCGCGCTCTTTGGTGAGGTGGCTGAAGATCAGAGCGATCATGAGTCCAAGGTCAAAGGCGGCCTGTTCGACAAGGGATACGACAAAAAGCAGCTCTCTCGTTACCCATTCGGCGCGGCGCTGGCAGAGGCTGCCTTCACCATGGCAGCGGGCGGCACGAGTGGCGTGGTCGAGGTCAACGACGGTTTCTGGATCATCCACAAGGTGAAGACTCTGGACGCCGAGAAGAGGGATCTGGGCAGCGTCGAGATGGAGATCGCCACCAAGCTGTTTCGCCAGCAGAAGGTGGGCGCGTTTGTCGAAGATCTCGCCAAGGACGTGTTGGCTGAGGCGAAGAAAGACACCAAGAAGACGCTCGCCGACGTGGTGACGGTGATCAACGCGAAGTACAAGGCCGGTGATGAGGGGCTCTCGTCCGACGAGACCGGCCTCTTCCCGCGTCTCCGATCCGCCTTTGGTGTTGGCGGCAGCGTGCCGGGGCTGGGCACCAATGAGGCCCTGAGCGCAGCCGGGTTTGCAGCGTCCAAAGAGGCGCCGCTCCTCTCTGAGGTGTTCGCCGACAAGGCCAACAAGAAGCGCTACGTGGTTCGGCTGATCGCTCGCGAGGAGGCCGGTGAGATGAAGGCCGACGACATGAAGCAGACCAAAGAGCAGCTGCTGGAGCAGCGCAAGCGTACGCTCTATGCGGCCTGGCTCAGGAGCCTGATCGCCGAGGCGCGGGCGGACGGGAAGATCACCGAGACAAACGACTGGGCGAAGCTGGTCACCGATCAGCGTCGCCAATACGTCGAAGATGGTGGTCAACTTGGCGGCGTCGGTGGGGCGAAGGCGGCCGGGTTACAAGCGATGCCTCTCGCCGGGCAGTAGGGAGCGTCTGCTCGTGGCGCCAGCGAGTGGGGCCGGCGTGCTCACCTGGGCGCTCCCCAAGGGGCGGATTGTCGAGGAAGCGTGCGGTCTGCTGGAGGCGGTGGGGCTGGACGTGACGCACCTCAAGGACCCGGGGCGCAAGCTCATCGTGCCGTTGGGCCCCGGACATCGTGCGCTCCTGCTCAAGCCCTGGGACGTGGCCACTTACGTTGAGTTGGGCGTCGCGCACCTTGGGATGTGCGGATCCGACGTGCTCATGGAGCGCGCCCCGGACGTTTACGAGCTGCTGGACCTGGGGATTGGCGGCTGTCGACTCTCCGTGGCGCGTCCGGTCGACGATGGGGACGGCCCGGCCCAGCGCACGACCCTCCGCGTGGCCAGTAAATATGTCGCCTGCGCTCGTGCGTATTACGCGCGCCGTGGAGAGCCGGTGGACATCATCAAATTATACGGCTCGGTTGAGCTCGCCGCCCTGACGACCCTCGCGGCCGCCATCGTGGATCTCGTGTCGACGGGAACGACGCTCGCTGACAACAACCTGACCGAGACCGACGTGGTCGCGGCCGTGTCGACGCGCCTGATCGTCAACGCAGTGTCCATGCGCGTGCACGCCGAGACGCTTCGCCGCATCGTACGACAGTTCGCGCGGCATCTGGGCTGAACTGTGCCTTTGGCGTCAGGGAACCTTGAGCGCTTGCCGGACGGTCGTCGACCAGATACCGTCGCCGACGTGTGATTATTGAGTGGGACGACCCGGTCATCCTTATCTCTGATGACTTGATGGAGGTGACATGAGACTTGCGCATCGCAA
>JAAZYN010000096.1 GCA_014239625.1 Myxococcales bacterium
GGGCGATGCCCGTTCGACTTCATCATCCACGATGAGACCCCTTACCTGGTGGAGGTCAACGGCCGCTGGGGCGGCACCAGCACTCCGATGCACCTCATGGACCGCCTCTTTCCAGGGGGGCGGCCCGCGTACCGGGCCTGTGACATCGTCGCGCCACCGCCCGCGCCGTGGACCTTCGAGCGTCTCTTCCGGTGCTTGCGCTCTGAGCTCTACGACGCGCGGACCGGCGCAGGGCGCTACGTGCTCTACAATACGGGGCCATTACCCGCCTACGGTAAGTTCGACGTGATCTCCATCGGGGCCGATCAGGCGGCCGCCGGTCGCGGGATCGAGCACCTGCCGCGACTTCTCGAGGATCGATGATGTCGACTGGCGGCATTGTCGCCGAGGGGCTGACGCGGAGCTACGGAGACCTGCTCGCCGCTGACAACGTGTCGCTGTCGGTACAACCCGGCGAGGTGGTCGGCCTGCTGGGTCCCAACGGCGCTGGCAAGACCACCACTCTGCGAATGCTCGCGACGTTGCTCACGCCCAGCGCCGGGCGCGCCACTGTGGCGGGCTATGATATCGCCGCCGCGCCCCTTGAGGTCCGCCGCAGGCTGGGATACCTGACCGGCGACACCGGCCTCTACAATCGCCTCAACGCGCGCGAGATTCTGCGATTCTTCGGTCGGCTTCACGGTTGGGGGCCGCGGCGAATCGAGGAGCGCACGGAGGTGGTCGTCGACCTGCTGGGGATCACCGACTTCGCGCAGAGACGCACCGAGCGCCTCTCCACGGGGCAGCGACAGCGCATCAGTATCGCGCGGGCGGTGTTTGTGGAGCCACCCGTGCTCATCTTGGACGAGCCGACGAGCGGACTGGATATTCTGGCCGCCCGCGACATCCTCGAGTTCTTTCGGTTGGTCGCCGACGCCGGGACGGCGGTCCTCATCTCGACGCACATCATGGCCGAGGTGGAGCTCATCTGCGACCGAGCGGCGATCATCCATCGAGGCACCGTGCGCTGCTCCGGGACGCTCGACGAGCTGCGAGCCCTGGGCGGCGACGCCAGTCTCTCTGCGGGCTTCTTCCGTCTCCTGGGTGAAGAGGACAGAGGCAGCGCCAAGGGGCCCCCGCATTGAGCTTCCAAGGCCTCAGGCTGGCGAGCATCATCTGGCGTAAGGAGCTGGTCGAGACGCTTCGTGACCGCAAGACCATCGTCATGATGGTGGTCCTGCCGTTGCTGTTGTACCCGCTGATCTTCTTGGGCTTGGGTCAGGCGACCGCGATGCAGGCGAATGCGCTGCGCACCACTGACATCCTGGTCGGCGCGACGCGCGCTGTGCCGGTTGCACTCCGTGAGGTCATCGACGCGCGCAAGTACACGCGCCTGGTGGTCGTCGACGACGCCGCGTCCCTTCGGGCGGGTGTGCGCGATGGCAGCCTGCGCGCCGGGGTCGTCGGGGCCGTCGACACTCCGGCCGAGGTCCTCGATGCCGGGGGCAGCTTGGAGCTGCGCGTGGTCTTTGATGGAGGCAGCGACCTCAGCCGCCAGGCGGACCAGCGCCTTCGCGCGAGCATCAAGACCTTCGCCGACGAGCTGTTGGACGCGCGACTCCAGCGGATGGGCCG
Organism: Myxococcales bacterium; assembly: GCA_014239625.1. GTDB lineage: Bacteria > Myxococcota_A > UBA9042 > PHBI01 > JAAZYN01 > JAAZYN01. The sequence continues at coordinate 1,615 of JAAZYN010000096.1, forward strand.
GCCGCCAGCCTACGTCAAGCCCGTCGAGGTCAAGAGCGACAACGTGGCCCCGCCGGAGCGGCGGGGCGGTTATTTTCTGGGCCAGATCCTGCCGATGTTGATCAGCATCTTGATGATCGGCGCGACGTTTTATCCGGCCATCGATCTGACCGCGGGCGAGAAGGAGCGAGGGACGTTGCAGACTCTGCTCACCGCCCCCATCACGCCGCTGGTCATCGTCGGCGGAAAGTATCTCGCGGTGGTCACACTAGCGCTGATCACCGGTCTGATGAATCTGGTGTCGATGGCATTTGTAGGCCTCGCGCTCCCGCTCCCCGACGAGCTCGCCAACGAGGTGTCGCTGTCCTTTGGCGCCGACGTCTTCTTTCTGGTGCTCCTCGCGCTGGTCATGTTGGGGATGATGTTTGGCGCGGTGATGATGGCCATCGCCGTGACGGCCAAATCGTTCAAGGAGGCCCAGAACTATCTGACGCCACTTTACCTGGTGTGCATCTTCCCTTTGTTGATCTCGAGCTTGCCGGGTGTCCAGCTGACCGAAGTCAGCGCCACGCTGCCCATCGTGAACCTCGCTCTGGCGATCAAGAGCCTGTTGGTGGACGGCGCGGCGAGCCCTCTGTTGTCGGTGGTGTTTATCTCCACCGCGTGTTGGATCGCGCTGGCCCTCGCGCTGGCCGCACGGGTCTTCAAAAACGAGGCCGTGCTCTTGGGTGACGCAGGGATCTCGGCGCTCTTTGCGCGCCGCGGTGGCCGGTTCGCCACCCGACCTCCGGTGCCCACCATCGGCGAGATGGTCGTGCTCATGGGGGTGACCTTGCTGGCGATGTTCTACGGGACGCTGCTGCTCCAAGGCGCTCCGCTGCTGGCCATCATTCATACGACCCAGTGGGGGTTCATACTGCTGCCTGCGCTCCTGTTGGTGTGGGCGCTCAAGCTGGACTTTCGTCAGACCTTCAAGCTTCGCCGGCCGCCCTGGTGGGCCGTCTTGGCCGCCGTCCTGGCCGGGAGCGGGAGTTGGGTCGCGGCGCAGCTGATCGTTCAGCTCCTGTTCGACGCCGACGTCCTGCCGGTCCCCAACCCGGCCATGGAGGAGTTCTCCCGGCAGCTTGGCGAGCTCGCCGCCGACCCCGACACCGCGGTCATGCTCTTTTTGGGGGTCGCGGTGGCTCCGGCGATTTGCGAAGAGGCGTTGTTTCGCGGGCTGGCGCAGGGCGCCTTGAGGCGCCGCGTCAGCGCCCGATCGGCGATCGTCATCCAGGCAGCGCTGTTCGGCGTGTATCACCTGAACGTCTATCAAGCGCTCCCTGCGTTCGCCGTGGGGTTGCTGATGGGCTGGCTGGCCGAGCGCAGTGGTAGCCTGCTGCCAGGGGTCATCCTCCATGCCTTGCATAACGGCTTGGCGCTTGCGACGCAGTTCTATGTGTTCGGGCCTGACGAGGGGCTGACCAGCGCCGAAGCTTTCCCGATTGGGCTGGCTTTATTGATGGGGCCTGTTAGCGCTATGGTGCTGCTCAGCATGAAAGGAAAGCCATCTTCGGATAGCGACTCGGTCGGTTCGTGAACACGCGCTTTTGTCCAGTCTGTCGCCGAAACTTCGGCACTCTCCGGCGATGCCCGGAGGACGGCGCTCCCTTGCGCCTGTTGCCGATGAACTATCCGGAGTCGGGTATCGTCATCGACGAGGAGTTCGAGCTGCGGTCGGGGATGGCGGCCGGTGGCATGAGCCGTATCTATCGCGCGATGTGGCGAGGGCAGGGGCTGCCGACCGCGGTGAAGGTGTTGGACCCGCGTCTGTCCGCGCACCCCTATACGATCGACCGGTTCTATCGCGAGGCCCGGGTCTCCCTCCTCCTGGACCACCCGAACTGCATCGACGTGTACACCTTCGGGCCTACTCGCGATGGTCACCACGTCATCGTGATGGAGTTGCTCGGGGGCGAGAGCCTGGGAAGCTTGATCCGTCGGGTTGGGCACATCCCCTGGCAGCGAGCGGTTCATGTCGTCATCGAGGTCTGCGACGCGTTGGGTCACGCGCACGGTCGGCGGGTGGTGCATCGCGACATCAAGCCCGACAACATACAGCTCATGGGAGCTGAGGGGCCCGACGAGCGCGTCAAGCTCATGGATTTTGGCATCGCATACGTCAGCGCGGATTCCGGGTTTACGGAGGCGGCCCCGGGCAGCACGAACGTGAGCGGCACGCCGGCGTACATGAGCCCCGAGCAGGCCCGCGGCCGGGCGCTGGACAAGCGCACCGACATCTGGTCGTTCGGCGTGGTGCTGTACGAGATGCTCACCGGCAAGCGACCGTTCGCCGCCGATGATCCGATCGAGGTCTGTCGCGCACAACTCTACGACAAACCGGTCGGGCTGGCGGAGATGTTGCCGCAAGGGGTCACCGTGCCCCAGGAGCTGGCGTCGTTGGTCCGGGAGCTGATGGCCAAGTCACGACGCTCTCGCGTGCCAAGCGTCGGGGCGTTGCTCAGCCGGATGATTCAGCTTCTTCCGCCCGATCTGTTGCCGACTCGGCTGCGGCGCAAAGGACGTACGCAGCGGACGGCTACGAACGAGCGTCTACAACGCCCACAGGGTGGCGTCGTCCGTCGTCCAACGGGGGAGTTCTTCGTCCCCGCGCCAAAGACCCTGGTCACGGTGCTGCAGATCGAAATCCACAGCTCCGTGACCACGACCCGCGGAGTCAGCGCCTGGTCCGAGGAGGTCGACGAGGTGCTGGCGGGCTGGCGGGCCCTCGTCGAAGAGGCCGGTGGGCTTATCCAGCAGCCCGAGGTCGACACGATGCGGGTCATCTTTGGCCTGTTCCGCCCATCGCGTCGCGCTCCAGATCTTTGGCAGGCTGTGCTTCACGCCATCCGTCTGAGGGAGCTGTTCGATCAGAACTTCACCGGGCCGGAGGTCGAGCTCGTCCTGCGCGGGTGCGTCATCCGTGCCGAGACGAGTGAAACCACCTCGATCGGGGTCGACTACGCGGCCGGTGTGAAGGCGCAGTCCCTCGCCATCGCGAACGCGCTGTTGAAGTCCGCGCCTGACGGGACGATCGTGGTGGACGAGCCGACGCGCGAGATGCTTGACGACTTCGCCGAGTTCGAGCGGCTGGCCGACGTGAATTTCTCCGGTGAGGTGGCCTCTGCGTTCGCCATCTCTGCCGCAAAATAGGGCGCCACGACACGGGCGTCGCCGTCAGGAAACGAACCCTCGCCAAAAAGTTCGTTTGGCGGAACGCTCTTGTATGGCAATGTACCGCACCGCTAGTTTTGCGGATAGACCATGTGCGGATGTGCGTCCGTGCGGGAGGGTTTAATGTTCCAGCTTTCTCACCGTGCCCTCGATGATGAACTGATCCGGTCTCTGGACCGGACGGGGCTGGTCGGTCAGCGCTTCAGGGAGAGTCTGCTTCGCGACCTCAAGGCGAAGCTGGTGCTACGCGAGGCGCGCGACCCGGTGGATGTGGTCGGTGGAGCCGGTACCGGAAAGCATCTCGTGGTCGCCGCTGCGCACGCCGTCGCGGAAGACGCGCTCGGACGCAGCGGCCCCAAGATGGAGTTCGACTGCGCGAGCGCTAAGACCCACGATAGAGACTTCGAGCTTGCCCTCAAGGGAGCCATCGGGGAAGCCACTGGTGGCACCCTCGTGCTCGACGGGTATGGGCACCTCAGCCCGTCTCAACAGCGTGTCGCGTGTCGCGTGGTCCACGCCCGTCGTTCGGACACGCTGGTCATGAGCGTTCGCGACGAGGCTGACCGGGTCAGCGCCGCGCCGGGACGGACGACCATCGTCATCAAGCCACTGCACGAGCGCGAGGATGACATCTGGGAGCTGACCGACCACTTCTTCGCGTCGACGCTCGACGACGGCGTCGACATGAAGGGGTGCCGTGGGTTCTCGCGGCAGGCCAAAGCTGACATCGGAGAAGCCGTCCGAGAGACCGGGCTGGCCAGCGTGCGCAAGCTGCAGGACATCGTCCGCGATGTGCTCTTCGAGGTCCTCGCGGCCGGTGAGGTCCCCCTGAAGATCACCAGCGGTCATGTACGCCCCTACCTGGAGCGCGAGTTTGCTCAGACCGAGGTGAGGCGAAGCGCGCGGCAGGCGGCGTTGATATCGAGTCAGTTCGATGATCTCGTTCAACGCTCGCTCATCGAGCGCCTCGCGCAGACCCACAGCGTGCCCGCGGATCTCTTGAGGCGACAGGCGGCGCTCATCGAGGAGACCATCGGCTACATTGACGACAAGCCGCGGAGCTATCGGAACATCATGGACCGCACCGAGGACATCCAGCGAGCCGCTCTGTGGGTGGTCTCGGGCGCCAAGACCCAAGCAGAGTTTCGCCGCTTCTTCGGTGAAGAGCGCTTCATGCGCCCCACCAAGAGCGTCGCCTGGGCCCTGTACAACCGCGTGTTCAAGAGGGAGATGTAAGGTACCGTGAGCGTCGTCACTCAACAGGACTCATCCCGCAAGCTGGAGGTCGTGCGCGACGAGCTGGCGTGGGAGTTGCTACGCGATGAGTGGGATCTGCTCCTCGCCATCGGCAACGGTCCGACCGGCGTCGACGCGGTGGCGGAGCGTTTGAACACACCTCGTGGCGCCCTGTTGGAACGCCTGAGCGTGCTCCACGAGCACAACCTTGTGTACCGCGAGGGCGACGCGTTCGGGCTCATATCGGCGATCCATGTCCGGCAGGAGGGGATGAGTTCGTTCCTCAAGGACTTGATCATCCAACGACTTCAGTTGGGTAATGAGGTGCCCTACGCGGTGGGCTATCGCGACCGGCTTGGCGACAGCGCGAGCGTTGAACGGTTCCTCTCGCAGGCGAACGAAGACCTGTTCCCGCCGGTGTTCGATGTGCTACAGGCGCCGGCTGGAGATGACACCCCGCAGGCGGTCACGTTTATCTTCGTGGCGGCTGGTGCCCCTCCCGACAACGAGGTTGACTCGGACCTGGACGGCTTTATGAATGTCCTCAAAGCGGCTGCGTCCGAGAGGCTCGTCGAGGCGACTCGGGGATGCTCCGACATCAAGCTGGCCGACACTCGAAACAGCATGGCAGACGTGGAGACCGTCGCCACGCTCTGTGACAGCTTTTTTTCCAAGACGACCATTGAGGCGGGGCGCGGCGCTGCCGCCTATGCGCTCCTATTGAGACCCATCAGTTGCGCCTCGTGAGCCACGCGGGTGCAAGGACTTCGGCAGTGAATATGCGAAAGATAACTCTACTCAGCCGCGCGGCGACGCCCGTGCTCGCGGTCATGTTACTCGGCGGGCTGGGACAGCCGGTGCATGCAGAGGGCATCATCGTGCAGGGCTCGGTGAAGTCCGGCAACGCCGCCAGCGACGTGGACTGTGCCTCCGATCTGGACGGCATGACCGTGCGCGGACTACGTGACAGCGGAGAGTGCCCGCCTGCGACGCCTGCGACGCCGGCCGACGGCAACGGGTCGCTGGACAGCAGCCCTGACGGCAGCGACGAGAGCACGGAAGGGTGGGACTGCATCGACATCGGTGGCGGTGTCGAGTACTGCGAGCCTCCGGGAGGATCGGACGACGCCGAGCCGGTGGTTGTTCCCGGCGATTCGGAGTCGGGCGATTACGGCGACACCTTGATGGATGAGGGCGCGGGCTGCGTGGGCGGCGGCGGCTCCAACTCGACGGGCTTTGGCTTCGCGCTGGCGCTGTTGGCGCTCTGCTGCGTCGCCGCGCGGCGACGCCTCGAGACGAGCTGAAGCGCAACCGAGAACCCAGGTCGACAGGCGAACGCCAGCCTCATTTGGGCTGGCGTTGTCTTTTGATCCCCGTGCATCATGCTTACGCTCATGAGTGAGTTCCTGACATCCGCCTGGCACAGCGCTCTCGCGATGGGCCCCTGGCTGCTGGTCGGCGCGGCCATCGCTGGCGTGCTGCACGTCTGGATCCCTCAGGACGTCTTACGGAGGCACTTCACGGGGCCCTGGGGGGTGGTCAAGGCCGTCCTGTTCGGGGTGCCATTGCCTCTGTGTTCCTGTGGAGTCATCCCTGCTGGGATCGGTCTCAACAAGAGCGGGGCGGACGACAGCGCCTCCATCGCCTTTCTCATCTCGACGCCTCAGACGGGAGTCGACTCCATCTTGGTGTCTGCGGGGATGCTCGGGTGGCCTTTCGCGCTTTGGAAGGTCGGAGCAGCTGTGGTCACAGGGGTGGCGGGGGGCATGTGGGTCGCTGTCAGCGGTCGCCGGCCGGTTGGCGACGACGCGATCGCCGCAGCCGACCACGTCGGGCCAGCGGCGAAAGGCTGGAGAGCCGGGATGGAGCACGGCCTGGAGGTTCTCCGTACCATCTATCGCTGGGTGGCCTTTGGGGTCGTCGTCAGCGCTCTGCTGACCGCGTTTGTGCCGGCCGGGGTGTTGGCCTCCGCTGGTGAGGGCTCGATGGTCACAGCCGTGGTCGCCAGCCTCCTGGTGTCGGTTCCGCTCTACGTGTGTGCTACCGCTTCGGTCCCCATCGCGGCAGCGCTCGTGATGGCAGGCCTTCCTCTGGGCGCGGCGCTGGTCTTCTTGATGGCCGGCCCTGCGACCAACGTGGCCACGATTGGAGCGATTCACCGGGTCTTTGGTCGCGCGATAGTAGTGCGCTACCTGACGACCATCATCGGGGGGAGCATCCTCTTCGCGCTCCTCTTTGACGGTGTGGTCAGCTCGCATGATGTGGCAGCGGCCATGACCCACCCGCACGGCGCCCACTGGCTGGAGGTGTTGGGCGGGGGAGGCCTCGTCGCTCTCATGGCCTGGTTCATGCTCTCCGATATACGGCGTTGGATCGCGCAGCGTCCCGCGGCTGCCGCTCAATCGTCGACCCACCTGATGGTGGAGGGGATGTCGTGTGGTGGTTGCGTCCGCAAGGTCCGTGGTGCGCTGGAGTCAGTAGCCGGCGTGGAGACCTGTGACGTCGACCTGGACAGCGCCAGCGCTAGCGTGTCCGGCGCGGCACGAGTCGATGACTTGGTCGCGGCGCTCCAGGCCGCGGGCTTCAAGGCACGTAGAAGTACGAGTGGTTGAAGGCCCAGGAGTCACGGCGGTAGATGCTGAACTCCCTGGTGGTGTAGCCGTCGATGTCGAAGTTGTCGTTGAGCACTCTGACGATCTCGAGTCGGCGTTTTCCCGAGCCGAGGGGGCTGAACCCTGCCGCTGCGAACACGTCCGGGAGGTCGACAGCCACAAGCGATCCCTCTACGACCAGGCGCCAACGTGTCTTGCCGGTGTCTTCGGCGACCGTCAGCCGGCTGTAACTCGCGTCCGGTCCACCGCTGACCGTCCAGGCCAGGCGTGGAG
>JAAZYN010000970.1 GCA_014239625.1 Myxococcales bacterium
TGATGAAGGCCCTCGACGGAGAGGGGAGCCTGGTCCTGTTCGGCGACGGCGCGACCCGCGACTTAAGCTACGTCGATGATGTGGTCGAGGTGCTGCTGCGCGCCGAGCGTTTCCAGGGGCACGCCGTGAACGTGGGGACCGGCGAGGAGACTCGGATCGTCGACCTCGCTCAGGAGATCCTGGGCTTACTGGGGGCCCCGGACCATCGGATACGCCGCGAGCCACGACGGGGATGGGACCGCATACAGCGGCGCTGCGCCGACACCCGGAGGCTCCAGCAGCTGGGCGGCCTCCGACGGCTGACGCCATGGCGCGACGGCTTGCGCGCGACGGCTCAGTGGCTCTTCGACCACGGCCTCATCGAGCGCCCCCCGCGGGCGATGGGATGAGGCTGCCCCAGCGCGTCCTCTTCGTCGGCGCTCACTGCGACGACATCGAGCTCCTGGCCGGCGGCCTGCTGTCGTTGACCCTGCGGACCGAGCGCGAGGTCGGCGTGATGGTGTTCAGTGACCACCGGGGCGTCACCTCTGACGCGGCGGCGGAGCAGGCCCACCGAGAGTTTCGTGAAAACATGGCGTGGCTGGCCGAGCGCACCGGCCGCGACGTGACCGATCACAGCGGCGAGATGATGCCAGCGTGCCAGGGCGTGTTTCAGGCCGAGCGCGGCCGCATCTACTCGCAGCTCGAGGCGCTCGTGGCTCACTACGACCTGGTGGTGACCCACCCGGCGAGTGACACGAATCAGGACCACCAGCAGGTGGCCGCCGAGGTGGTTCGCGTCTTCAAAGCGCACGCGACGGTGCTGGGCGGTGAGTTCCCGTCCAACGACCTGGGGCGATTTCGATCGCAGGTCCTGGTGCCCCTGGAGGAGGCCGACCTGGACGCCAAGGTGCGGATGGTTCGGGCCTATGTCTCGCAGCGCTTCGGGGGGCGCCCCTACTTCGAGGCGGCGGCGGTTCGTGGCTTGGCGGCCGTGCGCGGGTCGCAGATCCGAGCGGCCGCCGCGGAGGCGTTCGAGGTGATGGGGCGGGTGATCGTCCGATGACCATCGACCTCGTCGTCGGCGCTCGCCCGAACATCGTGAAGCTGGAGCCGGTCCTGAGCGCGCTGGAGCGGCGGGGGGCCGAGTGTCGGGTGGTGCACACCGGGCAGCACACGGACCCGGCCATGTCGGGCGACCTGTTCGACGATCTGGGGCTACGAGGGCCGACGGTGCAGCTCGGCGCGGCTCCCGGCCCCATGTTGGCCGAGGACGTGCGGCTCCGTTACGGAGGCTTGATGGATGCCGGGCACCGCCCGGGAGGGGTGGTCGTCTTCGGCGACGTGACGTCGACCCTGGCGTGCGCGCGAGCCGCTCATCACCGTGGGGTCCTGGTGGCCCATGTGGAAGCGGGGCTGCGCTCGTTCGATGACAGCATGCCCGAGGAGCAGAACCGCATCGCCACCGACGCCCTGTCGGATGTGCTCTTCGTCAGCGAGCCCAGCGGCGTGAACAACCTCCGCGCGGAGGGCATCCCCGAGGAGCGCATCCATCACGTGGGCAACGTGATGATCGACACCCTCAAGGCGAGGATCGCGGAGGCGCGCGCGCTCCCCGGGCGGGAGGGTCGGTATGCGTACGTGACCCTGCACCGCCAGGCCAACGTGGACGACCTGGAGCGACTCGAGGCCTTCGTAGATGCCTTCGTCGCCGCGAGCGAGCTGCTGGATGTCGTCTTCGCGGTGCACCCCCGGACGCGGCAACGCCTCGACGCCAGCGGCCTGGGCGAGCGCCTCGACGCGGCGGAACGGGTGACGCTGCTGCCTCCGCAGGGGTACCTGGCGAGCCTGCGCTTGATGGACGGTGCCAAGGTGGTCGTCACCGACTCCGGTGGGATGCAGGAGGAGTCGACCTGGCTCGGCGTACCCTGCCTGAC
>JAAZYN010000971.1 GCA_014239625.1 Myxococcales bacterium
TGTCAGCGCTGCGCATCCGTCGGTCGCAGCCGCAGCGACAACAGTCGTACCGGCCAGCTGCGCCTCGGCCGCTAGAGGGAGGGTGAGATGTCCGATGGTCTTCGTGAGCTCTCGACTGAACAGCGTCAAGCGATGGCCCGCGCAGCCATGGATCGGTTGTGGACGAACGCCGCGCTGCTCGAGACCCTGGATTCGGCGGGCAACCTGATCCGGTCGGGCGCCTGGCGCGACACCGGGCGCTCGTTCGAGCTGGTGGCTCAGCTCGATCCCTGCGAAGATTACTGGGAAGCCGAGGTCTTTGGCGACGTGGAGCTGCGGGTGGCGGTGGACAATCGCGTCGGCCGCGTCGTCTTGGTGCGCGATGATGAGCTGACCGCCGAGGAGGCCATCGAGGGTGGTCTCGCGGAGGTCACCTCTGCGCTCTACGTCCGCGAGGCCGAAGACGAGGCGCGCCTGAGCGCCTGCGCTCTGGTCAAGCGCATCGGTCCGGAGCTGACGCGTCGGGCGATCGCACTGATGGATCGGTTCGACCATTACTCCATCACGATCGACGCATCGCGCGTCACAGCCACCTTGGCAGACCTGTACTGGGACGAGGAAGACTGGGCCGACGCTGAATTCGACGTGGCCGCACAGATCGCCGCGATGAGCGCGATCGCGGCGGTCATGGAGGCGGAGCTTCCCGACGCGTTCACCGTCTGCCGCTACTGCAGCGCGCGATTCAACGCCGCCGCCGTGGACTCCTGCCCGCAATGCGGCGCGTCGATGTGAGCCTCCATGCGGCGCGCACGGTCACGCCGCGGATAAAGGCCGCGGATAAAGGCCGCCGGTCACGACCCCCTTCACCACTGGGGCGAGGGGAGCTGACGGTCAGCCAGAGTTGACCTCGATCACCCGGGCGACGCAGCGAACTTGTGCGTGACGCTGAAGCGCTCTTCGCCGTTCCCAGAGATCTCGTAGACGACCTGATAGTATCGGTCCCTACCGGTCGTATCCATGGGGTGAGCGTTCGAGCGGAGCCAGCCCGAAAACCGCACTCCGCCGTCGTCGAGGGCGCCCCAGCCTGGAGCGGTGAAGGTCCGGTTGGCCTTGCCAAATGCCGGGTGACTCTTCGTGACGATCTGGTCGCCCGGCTTGGTGCGGAGGAGCAAGGCTCGCGCGATGGCCTTCTTGCGAGCGGTGTCCGCCCGGGACCACCCCTCCGCCTCGAGGGCCTTACGCGCGTCGAGGCCCCCAGCGCTCCACGAGGAGCCGGTGAAGTAGCCGGCGATGCTACAACCAAACCGCGTGTCTGTCGCCGACTCCCCTACCCCCACGACCGCTGACAGGCCGTCGAACCGAACCACACAGAGCCCTCTGGCGCTGAGCCCGGAGGCCTCGTGTTGCTGGAGGAAGGCCGCTTTCACCGACGCGTCGTCGGCGAGGTTGAGGTCTTCGCTCTTTGAACACGCCCCTACCAGGAGTGCGGCAGCGAATACCCCGACAAGCTGGGTCGCGAGCAGCGGTGGCGTCATGAACGGCTTCCTACTCTCAGTGAACGGGCGTCAGCGGCCATAGCAGGTAGCACGGCACGCCACCCCTGGCGACTATGAACAGTATCCCCACTACGCACGTGCGCGTGATTTCGCCAGCGACGCCGATCGCTCGCCAGTATCGAGCCGGATGCAAACGAACACTGGGAATAGAGGCGCGAGCCCGTAGCAACAAGAATTTCTTTATCGAAGAGCTTGGGTTGAGCTGAATGGCGCGCGTCGTGGTCAGAGGTATCGCCCGCGCGGAACAACCAAGCGCGGACGGCGGCGCGTCGACATCAGAAGCCGTACGACATGAGCACCCCAAAATGAGGGCCGCATTCTTCGACGTAGTTGATCTCCATGCCCATCCCGAAGCCCGGGCCACGATCGAAT
>JAAZYN010000972.1 GCA_014239625.1 Myxococcales bacterium
ATAGCTGTCCCAGGGGGTGTAACGCCCGGGGTTGGTGCCCGTGTGCAAGCTGACGCCGGTGGGATCAATCACCGATGCGAAGCCCAACAGGTGAAGCGCCTCGTGCAAGATGACCGAGTAGAGATCGTACGCCGCAACGGAGGGGGCGCTGCTCAGGTTCAGGTGCCAGTTGTGAAGGTCGAAGTTGACCGCCATGTAGCCGTGGAACGATGGCTGGTTTGCGATTCCGTCCAAGGGGTCGTAGCCCGTGTTGATGTACTCCCACACCGCGCCGTGGCTCGGTCCAGTGCCCAGGTCATAGAACCAGGGTGACGCACCGGCGAGCGCCGAGCTCGGCATGTTGAAGGAGGTGCAGTTTGAAGAAGTTGCTCGAGTGCAGATCTCGATCTCCACGGCGCGGCAGATGGGAAAGGGAGCGCTGGGGTTGGTCAGGCAGCCATTCGCAGGCGAGGGGTATGGCGCGGGGAGGGAGCCGCCGAGCGCCGCCGAGAGGTCTTCGAAGACCTGGACCATCACCGCTTGAGCTGCGGCGCCCTGCGCCGTGTTGACGTCGAGGCCCACACCGCTGCCGTCGTCCATGAAGTGCAGGCGGAACATGCCCGCCACCACGGAGTTATCGGGGATGGCGATCTCGTCCAGACGCTTGCTGTTGCCGAAGCGGTCGTAGACCCTGGCCTCGGGGGGCTCCGGGATGAAGGGGCTGCTCGCGGTCACGGGGTCATAGCGGGTGTAGTACTGGGTCGCTTCGAGGACCTTGGCGCCTTTGGCCTTGCCCGGCGCAGAACCCTTGGTCGCCGCGACGAGCAAGCCGCCCCGGTTGAGCTCCTCGAGCGCAGCGTCCCGCTTTTCGCCGACCACACCGGAGCCGCTCAGGTCGACGTCGACGACGGTGAGCATCTTGTTGGTGTTGAGCCTGAAAGCGCTGGCTCCTCGGTGTCGCTCAGGCCGAGCAGGCCGAAATCGATGTCGGCGACGTAGCACTCGGCTGCCTTCGAGCCATCAAAACACGTCGTGGCCTTCTTGTTGACTCGTTCGACCCAGAATCCACCGCAGTCTGGCGCGCTCTGACCACCGTCGGTCAACAAGCATATCTGGTCATCACCTCGCACGAGGTAAAACGTGGAGGAGTCAGCGCTCTTCAGGGCGTGCTCCGATGTCCTCAACGGTGCCTCGGGTTCCACATCGATGCATGCGACGACCAGCGCCCACGAGACGACGAGTATGCTGAGGTCGACAGGGCGGAAAATGTGCATGAAGCAGGCTCGACCCGAGTATCGACTCATCGGTGAACGATCCCTCGGCGCCGGCAGCAAATACAGCAGCGACATGTTTCTGCCGGCGATGGGCGCTCCCGCACCCCGCCCTCCCCGGTCGATCTGCGCGTCATCGGCTCGCTCCCTGGCTGGGAGCGGGACGCCCTCGGGCACGTCGAATCTACCCCGGGTGTGAGCTGACCACAACGGGCAACTGACCCGTGTCAGATCGGTGTCGGGGCGCTCACGGCTCCACCCCCTCGGTGGTGGGGTAGCCGCCATCGCGCCACACGAAGAAGCCCTCGTCGAGGACGACCACCCGGGTGTAGCCCTCCCGTCGCAGGGCGTCGGTCAGCGCCGAGCTGGCGGCGTGCGGGCAGCCACAGTAGGTCACCGTCCAGGTGTCTCGGGGCAGCACGTCGACGGCGTCGGCGGCCGCATAGAATGGGATACTCACGGCGCCGGTGATGTGCTCGGCGGCGTAATCTCCGGGGGCGCGGGCGTCGGCGATGATGACCTTGGCGCCGTTGGCGACCTGCGCTGCGACGTCGGCGACGGACACGAACCGATCGCCCTCGATGGTGAAGACGGGGTCCGGACCGGTCGGGTTTATGGCCGCCAGCGTCAGGTCGTGTTCGACCACGACCTGCGA
>JAAZYN010000973.1 GCA_014239625.1 Myxococcales bacterium
GGCCGGGTCCATGCCGGCTCCGGTATCTGACACCTCCAGGCGAGCGACGTGACGCTGGGGCGGGCCGCCCGAGGTCTGTTGCTGGCGGCGCGCTGTGATGGAGACCCTGCCGCCACTCGGCGTCGAGTCGCGCGCGTTGGCCACCAGGTTGAGCACGAGCTGTGTCAAGGAGGTGGCGTCGAGCATGACGAACATCGGCGTCAGGTCGCACTCGAGGTGCAGCTCGAGGTTCGGCCCCAGCAATTGTTCTGCCATCGAACGCGTCTCGCTGAGCACCTTGTTCAGGTCGGCGACCGCATTCGGGGCGACCTCCTCGTGGCGCGAGAAGTCCTGCAGTTTGCCCGTCAACATCGCGCCGCGCTCAGCGGCTCGCATGATCTCCTCCAGGTCGCTCTCCGAGTCGCTCCCCAGCTCATGTGCCCGCTGCCGGGCCAGGTCGGTGAACGCCGCGATGGTCGCGAGCACGTTGTTCATGTCGTGGGCGATCCCCGCCGTGAGCTTCCCCACGACCTCGAGTCGTTGGCTCTCGGCCAGCGCGGCTTCTGTCTGGCGCTGACGGGTGACGTCCAGATGGAACATCAGCAGGTGCGTCACCTGACCCCGGCTCGCCACCGGCGAGACCGTCACCGCGGACCAGAACGGTTCGCCATCTTGGCGCTGCCCCCGCACGACCCCCTCCGCAGAGTTGCGACTCTCAACCGCTTGTTGGAGTCGAAGCACCGCCGCCTGATCGGCCCCATAAGCCAAAAAACAGGGAGGCTTACCCAGCGCGTCCGCCCTGTCGAGGCCGCTCATCTCCAAGAACGCGTCATTGCAGAACGAGACCACGGGGGAGTCACCGCTGGCGTCGGCCAGCACGATCCCCACGGTCGCCGAGTCCACCGCGGCGCCCAGCAGCCGTAGCTGCGTGTCGGCAGCGTGGCGTTCGAGCGCAACGGTGATGGTCGCGATCAGGGTGCGGTCGTCAAAGGGCTTGAGGAGGTATCCGTAGGCTGAGGTCTCGCTTGCTCGACGGACGGTGCGATCGTCTGCGTAGGCGGTGAGAAAGACTACGGGGACGTCGCTGAACCTCCCGATGGTCTTCGCCGTGTCGATGCCATCTACGGATCCGCGGATGGAGATGTCCATCAAGATGAGGTCCGGTCCGTGCTCGTCGAAGAGCGCCAGCGCGCTCGTGTGGTCGTCGGCGATGCCGACCACCTCGAGGCCGGCGTGGATAAGGCGTCGCTTCAGGTCCAAGCCGATCAGCGCCTCGTCCTCGACGATGAGTACTCGAGAGCCCGGCTCGTTTCGTGACGTCCCTCCGCGTGAATCAAGCAATCGCTCAGTCCTTAAAACGTGATCTCGCCGCTCGGTCGTTGTTGGTTGGTGCGCTCAGTGATCCATGTTCGACATTCGCCCTGCGCGGCATAGAGGTCCAGCGGTATTTACGGCCGTCGGCTCCCGAACAGGAGTGAGACCTGATGATAACGACGACCCGATGACCCGCCAACGCCTCGCGGCAAACAAATTTGGACCATCGAACAGGCGATCCCCCCAACGCTGTGGAAGTCAATCATGGTCACTCGTGGTGCTTTTTTTAAGTCGCGAGCTCAGAACAGGTATCATCGCCGCACACGTTCCTGTTTCATAGCCCTATGTGCCGGCGAGGTCGCCATGCGGATCCGTTCCCTGGTCGTCGCGGTTAAGCTGCTTGCTCTCTGCAGTGTCGCATCCGCGTGCGGAGCCAGCGCCCCTGCTCCCAAGGTGGACTCGCCACAAGAGACTCGAGATCCCCGCGAAGTTCCACCCCACCAAGCCGCCTTGGCGCCGCTCCGGGCGATGGCAGCTGCTGGCGGTGCCCCTGCGCTGCAAGCTGTGGAGCAGTGCAGCGTCTTGGCGGACGAGAGTGAAGACGCGCACATC
>JAAZYN010000974.1 GCA_014239625.1 Myxococcales bacterium
GCTCGTCGCGGCGCATCGACGCGCACCGGAGACCGAGCTGCGTCACCGTGATCGCGCCGGCTCCTCGGAGGCCAACCACAAACTCGCCTTCTGGGCAGGTGGCCACCACCGTCAGCGAGCCGGAACGCTTACCGAACACCCGTCCGCGTACCGGCTTGAGCGCTTTGGTCTTGGCCTGCCATCGTCGACAGATGCCTTGGATCCGGGTCAAACCGAGGACATCGAAGTGCGCGGCGAAGCCGATCAGGAAGTGGTCCCTCGGGCAGGTCCAGCTCCGCAGCGCGGCGTTGCGCTGAGGCGACATGGCGATCGCGAGATCCGATGGCGGTGGCTCGACATCGAACAGCACCCATGGGCCAGCCCGTGACCTCACCGTCACGCCGCTCCGTCGCTTCAGCTTGGACTCGTCGTCCAACGTGTCCGACACGATGTGCTCGAACTCGTAGATGCTGTCCGAGTCGAGCCATCCGACACCCAGCGATGGCGGCGACGCCCCGTCTTTGAACCGCAGCGCGCTCAGCGGACCGAGGTCGTGGGTGGGTGAGCCATTGGTGACCGCGTGGATGCCTCCGACCAGGGTCTGGATCGCTTCGCCCCCGACCGGCCAGGCGCCGGTCAGGCGAGTGGCGTTGCCCAGCCTGGCGCCCTCGGGAAGTTCGGCCAGCAGGCGCTCCGGTCTCTGGGCTGTCCGCGCATCAAACGCCAGGATCCGAGTGTTTATCAGCGTGAGATAGACCGAGGCGACGATGATGATCGTCACGCCCATCCAGCGACTCAGGCCGCTCGTGAAGCTCACCCGCGGCCACATCAGCAGCAGCGACAAGAGCACGACACCGTAGCCCGGAGCGAAGGTCACGCCCTCGGAGGAGATGGGGAGGAAGAGGTAGGCGCAGATGCACGCGGCGGTGAGGATTTCGACCGAGAAATAAGCCCCAAAGGCACGTCGGTTACCCTTCGGCGGGGGCTCGAAGTCACGATCCCGCGGCCGAATGAGCAAGAGCAGCCACGCGAACATCAGGACGACCAGGACGAACTCGTCGATGGAGCCGCTTAGAAAGCCCACCGTGGCGTCGGTGAACTGGGTCACGCGAGCGCTGAGTCGCACGTCCGTGAAACCTGAAAGGTCATGCAGGTGGCTCCCGACGAACCGACCCACCAGCGGCAGAGGCGCGACCCAGATGGGGCTCGCCACCCACGCCCGGCGCGCCGGCAGGTGCACCACCACGAGCAGGAAGCTCAACCCCCAGGCGGCCAGAAACGCCAAGATGTGCGCGTAGAACGACAGGAAGAGCAGGGCCATCAGGCCTGCTGCACGACCGGCCGTGGCCCCATCTACAAATCGCCGCGTCAGCCCCACGGTCGCGAAAATCAGCGGCAGACCAAGCAGCCAATCCAGCTCGCACGACCTCATGGCGCCCCCCCACGCCAGGGGTACGAAGGCGAACGCGAGCCAACGGGAGCGGCCGAAGGACCTGGCCGCGTAGGTCGCGGTCAGTGGCAACCCGGCGACGGCGGCCGTGAGGAGCAGCTTCATGACCCCCAGAGTGCCCAGCAGAGGGCCCAGCAGCGCCGCGATCCACAGCGAAAGGCTGTTGGGGGAGGTCCAGCCCGGAAAGATGTACCGATCCACGTAGCCCGTCGCCGGGTCATCGTGACGCCACATGACGTCCAGGCGTTCGAGGGCCGCGCCGAAACCACTCAACGGTAACCAGTCGTTGAGCCATATCGGAAGCACCGAGGCTACAATCACGATCCCCAGAATATAAGGATAGCCGCGATCCAGGGCGCGCCACACAAACGACATCACCGGAGCTTGTTACCGCCTCTCAGCCGTCGTGGAAAGCACAGTGTTCAAGAAATCACGTAGCCCGGACCCGTTCGGAGCGTCCAGCCCAAAGCCAGGG
>JAAZYN010000975.1 GCA_014239625.1 Myxococcales bacterium
TTTCGGACGGCTCCTCGGGAAGAGCCCCTGGATGCGCTCGGTGTTCTCGATCCTCGAGCGCGTCGCCCCCACCGACGCCACGCTCCTGGTGGAGGGTGAGACAGGCACCGGCAAGGAGGTCATCGCGCACACGGTGCACCGTTGGAGCCCGCGGGCGGCGATGCCCTTCGTGGTGTTCAACTGCGCGGCGCTGCCCGAGAGTCTGGCGGAGTCGGAGCTGTTCGGTCACGTCCGCGGCGCCTTTACGGGCGCGAGCAGGGATCGGGCGGGCCTGTTCGAGCAGGCCGATGGGGGGACGGTGTTTCTCGATGAGGTCGGCGAGTTGCCACCATCGCTTCAGCCAAAGCTGTTGCGGGCCCTTCAGGATGGGCGCATCCGGCGGGTCGGCAGCGAGCGCGAGGCCGCCCTCGACGTGAGGATCATCGCCGCCACCCATCGAGATCTGGAGGGCCTGGTGCGGGACGGGGCTTTCCGCCAGGATTTGTGGTACCGGCTGAACGCGGTGACCATCGACCTGCCCCCGTTGAGGAAGCGGGGCGACGACGTGCTCTGCCTGGCGTACCACCTCCTCGGCCGCGTCATCGCGCGGGAGGGAAAACACATCCCCGGCTTTACGGCTGACGCCCTGTACGTCCTCCAGGGACACCCCTTCGACGGGAACGTCCGTGAACTCGACAATGAGATCCGTCGCGCGGTGGCCCTCACCGAGGACGGCCACCCGGTGGCGGCGAGCGCTTTTTCCGAGCGCCTCACCACGCCGAGCGCCAACCCGCCTGCTGGCTCGGAGAGCTCCGAGGCGGGGGCGCCGACAGCCGAACAGACCGAGCTCAAGCCAGCCGTAGAGGCTTTCGAGCGGCGATGGGTCGAGCAGACCATCGAGGCGGTCGGAGGCAACATGACCTCTGCGGCCCGGAGGCTCGGCTTGACGCGCCCTGGTCTGTACAAAGTGATGCGAAGATTAGGCCTTCGCGGTAGGTAGAGGCATATGGGCGAACGTAATGTCTTCGATAATGACGAGGAGCTGGCGGAGCTCTTCGATGGCCTCAGCGGAGCGACGCTGGCGACGGAGCGCGACGGCATCATGTTCAAACGACTTGTGCTGACTGATCGCGGCGCGGCGACCTCCACGGCGCTGGAGTTGGCGGCCGACGAGGCGAAGGTGACGGTGGTGCCGGATGACGACGCCGGGAGGCTGCGTCTGGAGGTGACCATCCGCAACCGGCTCGGTGTGGCGGTGGAGCTCGAGGAGCTCTACATGCTGGCGCGCAGGGCCGACGGGACCCTGCTCGACTACGCCACCCACTGGATCAGCACCACCTTCAGCCAGGCCCAGGAGGTGGTCCACGACTTCATGTTCCCGGCGGGCGTCGTGGAGGACGTCGAGAGTTTGGAGGTCTGGGTGGACTACGAGTTCGAGTTTCGCCGGTTGATGGCGGCCGCCGAGGTCTGTGCGCCGGTCATCGACGAGGACTCGAGCCGGGCTCGAGTGCCATTGACGCTCAGCACGTCCGTGCATCCCGGGCCGCACCCCGGACCGGCCTTCGACGTCACGCTCAGCGCCTACTGCGCCTTCGTCTGGGAGCCCGAGGTGAGCGTCCTGTTGGAGCTCGTCGAGCGCGAGGCGACCGAGGGCCAACCCCGTGACCTCGTGGTCGCGTTGCGCGACGGCGACGGCGAGATCCTGGCGAAAGATGTGGTGAGCGTGTCCCGTGGCACGCCGCACACACCGAGCCTGGCCAAGCTGACGTTCAACGTACCGGCCTCTGATCTGGCGCGGCTCCAGCGCATCGACGTCGCCGTCCGCTTGCCGCTTGCCGCTTGATGAGCGTCTCGAGCTGGCCCCGGCTCTCGCCACTTCGATCGAGCTTGACAGTGGCCAGACCGTGCCCCTCGACCCCGGTGC
>JAAZYN010000976.1 GCA_014239625.1 Myxococcales bacterium
GCGGGCGTGCCGCCGTCCGGACCGGCGATGCCGGTTATCGCCAGCGCGACGCTCGCCGCTCCGTGGCCCAGCCCGCCCGCGGCCATGGCCTGCGCGGCGGGCTCGCTGACCGCGCCGTGCTCCCGGATCACCTCAGCGGGGACCCCCAAGCGCGCGGTCTTGGCCTCGTTTGAGTAGGTGACGGCGCCCTCGCGCAGATACGCCGAAGAGCCGCTGGGGTCCGTGAGCATCTTCGCAACCAGCCCCCCGGTGCAGCTCTCCGCCGTGGAGATCGTCTCACCGCGGCGCTTCAACCAGGCACCCAGTCCGGCCGCGAAGCTCTCCTCGGGATCCTCGCTGAAGGTTAGGCTCCCCAGCCGGCCCCGCAGCTCGGCGGTGAACCGCTCGAGCAGCTCGATGGCCTGCTCGACGGGCTCAGCCCACACGTGGATGCTGACTCGAATCTCAGGGAAGTGTGCCCGATAGGCGATATGCACCTTCGGATGGGGAGCGACCCCGTCCAACATGGCGGCGACCTGGCTCTCTGTCTTTCCAAAGGTCTTGAAGGTGGCTGTGTGATACGGGCGCACCGTCGTGTTGCTCCGAAGCCAGGGAGCCAGATGGACCTCGGCGAGGTGACGCAGCTCGCGCGGCACTCCCGGAAACAGAAAGAAGGTCGTCGCTGTGGCCTCATGGGTCAGACGTATTCCGGGCGCGGTGCCCTGCGCGTTGGGCAGCGCCCTGGCCCGCTCCGGGAGGTAGGCTTGTTTGGCGTTGTTGGGGGTGAACGGGTACCCACGACCCTCGAAGCGGGCCTTGATGCGCGCCAGCTCGACGTCATCGAGGCGCAACTCCTGGCCGACAAATCGCCCCAGCGCTTCGGCCGTGAGGTCATCACTGGTCGGCCCGAGCCCTCCGGACACGAGCACCAGATCGCTTCTGGCCGCCGCCAAAGCGAACGCCTGACTGATGCCCTGCACGTCGTCGGGGACGGTCTGGCCGCGGCTCACGCTCAACCCACGCTGCCGCAGAAACGCGGCCAACGTCTGGGTGTTGGTGTCGGCCAGGTCACCGTTGAGAAGCTCATTGCCGATCGCAATGATCTCTACGCGCATGCGATTACTTCTTCAGCTTCGAAGTATTAGCGACGTCGGCGGCGAGCTTGGCGCCCGCGCCAGCTTTCCCGCTCACCACGCTCACCGTCACCAGCTTTCCGGACTGAACCAGGGCCACCAGCGCGACGGTCATCGTGTGGGCTTTGGTCGCTATCGTGCCCGACATCTTTTGCCCCCGAAACCCGGCGGCGCTCTTGAACTCGCCGTCGAGCTTCAGGCCCACGTCGGCCTTATTCTTCTTGGCCTCGTTGGCGATGTTGGCCCGGATGCCTTCCCAATCGACTTTGCCGGTCCCCGTTGGCCCCGCCTCGATGGTCACCATCAGCAGATAGAAATCGTCGCCACCTTTGGTTCGCGCGTCGTGCTCGAACACAGCGACGTCAGCGCGCGCGACACCCGACTCCTTCCACGCCGGAATCTGAAAGGCCACGCCCCCCTGCCCGGACAGCTCAAAGGCCTTGGCAGGGGTCATCGCGTCAGCCCAGGCAGACCCGACAGACAGGGCCATCAGGCCGACGAGCATGGTCAATATGAGTGTTGACCGGTGGAGGGGCGTCTTCCTCTGCATGGGCAGATCTATCCCATGACCGTGACCGGTTTTCAAGGGCGAGGTACAAGCCGGGGTTGCGGTATTGAACGTACTGCTCCGCGGCTGGATGGTGCACGCCGTGAAAGCGGCGCGGATCCACAGCATGAACGGAAATCTGGCGAGAAGTGTGGGCGACTGTCGTCTAACCCGGATAATTCATGGAACTTCGGCTGCAACCGGCGGATCCGCAGCGCTGACGGGTGCGTACTCCCTGCGGCG
>JAAZYN010000977.1 GCA_014239625.1 Myxococcales bacterium
GTCCACCGGTGCCCGCACCGTCAAGGTCGTCGTCGCCGCTCTACTGCTGGCCGCTGCTCTCCTCGGACCTTCCGGGGCCAGAGCGGCTGCCGGGTTATCCGAGACGGTGGCCGAGTTCGAGCGCTACTCCGGGGCGAAGCTGGTCTTCGACGAGGCCGCCATGCCGACCCACGTCTCCTGGTACGACCGGATGCCGGCGCTCACTGAGCGTCGTAAACTCGACGCCGCGCGGTTGGCTCTGTCAGAGGTGCAACGCCTGCCGCAGGGGTATCTGAGCGCCATCGGGCTCGAGACCGTCGGCATCTTTCGGGCCTGCATCTCCAACCGCGGCGACGGGTTTCGACCCTACGACAAGGGGTGGAAGGGGTACGTCTACTTCGGTCTGTATCAAGCCAAGGCCCTGGCGGCGGCCTACTATAACGACGGCCAGCTGCCGCTGACGCTTCATCACGAGATCTTCCACCACGTCGACTCCACGCGACGTGGCGTGGTGTCCTATTCGAAGTACTTCCACGGCGACGACCCGCGCTTCCGTCAGGCGGTCGCCGGGACCAAGCCCTACCCACCGCTCGCTCTGGCCCGCGCGGATCGCGTGGCCCTCCAACGCGCTTCGGGAGGCTCGGTGCTGCGTGGCGCGGTGGGGAGCTATGCCGCGAAGTCTCCAGGCGAAGACCAGGCTGAGACGGCTCGGTACATCATGTCTCACCTCCCGGACGCTCTGTTGCAGGCCGCGACGCAGCCCAAACTGCCGGGCTCCCAGCGAATCCTCCATATCTTGGCGAGTTATCAGGCCGCCGCGGTCTCCGGGCCCGGGTCGCGCTGGTTCGTCGGCGCCGCCCTCCGCAACGATCCGTACCTCGCCGAGCTCCAGAGCGGCATCGCATCCGGTCGCACCGCTTCGCTGCGAGCCGCTCTCCAGCGGTCCCGCCGCTTCGGCCACCCCACTCCGGCCATGGCCAAGGCTCAGGCGACGGCATCCTACATGCTCGTCAAGGGGCGCATCGCGCCCGCTGGCGGCGGGTTTGTGATCTATGGAGGTGAGGACCGGCGCGGCGTGAACCACACGCTCAGAGCAGACCTCGCCCGTCACGGCGAGCAACTGGCGGCGCTGGGGGCCTTGGCCTCGACCGAGCGCGGAGGTGTCCGCTCCCACGCGACCCGACGACTGCTGCAGGGGGTGCGGCTGCTGGCGACCTATTACACGTGGATGGCGGCGCGCTGGGAGGTCACCGCCGGAACCCGCGCGGCGTTCAGTCGGTCGATACGCATGGCGGCCGCGTCGCTGAGCTCCCGACATCACGACCGGCTACGAGGGCGACTGCAGAGCGCCACCTTCGGGCAGCTGGTGGACCTCATCTCGCCGGCCGGCGAACCCTCGGGGGCGTTGGTGACGGCCCCCCAGGCCAATCGCTATCTGGTCAACGTGGACAAGGCCATCGCGGAGCCCGGCCTCCGCGCCACCATTCGCGGGGTGCAGCCAGCTACCGTGCGGATCTCCAGCGGGGCAAGCGGCGTAAACATCCACTCCGCGGGGAAGATCCTCACCAACGCGCACGTCCTGGACCGCCTGGGGCGTCGGACCAGGGTGAGTTTCCCCGACGGCCGGAGTTACATGGCGCGATGTACGCATATCGACCACACACTCGACGTCGCCGTGGCCACCATCGAGACGACTGGGCTCGACCTGCCGTCGGCCCAGCTCGCCCCGAGCGCCCCACGGTCGGGAGCGCGGGTCGTGGTAGTGGGGCAACCGGGGAGTCGCACGCCAGAGGGCGCGGCCACCGGGTATGGCCCCTTTCATGTCTCGGTGGGGCGCATTCGCGGTTTCCTCCCCGACCTGTTGGGGAGCCAGAGCCTGGGACGGGTCAAGCACGACGCCTGGACCTACTGGGGCCACT
>JAAZYN010000978.1 GCA_014239625.1 Myxococcales bacterium
GAGCATCTCGCCGATGTTCAACGGCAGCGGTCGCAGGCCGAGCCATCCGTAGACCAACAACGTCGCGCCAGGTCGCAGACAGGACAGGGCGATCTTTCCGGTCTGGCCGCCCACCGCGTCGATGGCGCCCGCCACGCCACCGTCGGTGAGGGTGCGGATGGTGCGGTGCAGGTTGGGGACGGTGGTCGCGAAGGCTGCGTCGCCGCCGAGGGCCATCAGCTCCTCGGCCTGCTCCGGGCGGCGCACCAGATTGACGGTGCGGATCCCGAGCATCGGGGCCAGCTGCAGCACCAGGCGCCCAAGGGTGGAGCCGGCTGCCGTCTGCAGGAGCCAGTCGCCCGGCTCGAGCTTCAGCTCGTCGACCAACATGGCCCAGGCGGTGACAGGGTTGACCACAAACTGGGCCGCCGCCTCGTCGCTGATCGACGCTGGGACCGGTAACAGTTGGTTGGCGGCGCACACGATGGTTTCGGCCCAGGTGGAGGTCGCGACCAGCGGGATGGTCCGCTGCCCGACGGCCACGCTCGTCACGCCTTCGCCCAGCTCGGAGACGACGCCCACGCCTTCGAAGCCGGGCGTGGCGGGAGGTGTCGGGAGGCGACCATAGGTCCCGCGGATGACCGCCAGATCGGATGGGTTGACCGGGCGATGCGTCATTCGGAGGGCGACCTCGCCTGGACCTGGGCGGGGCGTGGGGAGGTCGGTGACCTCCAGCACCCGGGCGGGTTCACCAAAGGCGCGGAAGTGAACGCTACGCATGGGCCTTGATAATGAAGTAGTCCAGCGGCGCGCTGTCGGAGCGGTTGACGATCTCCAACACCGACCCCAACGGAAGATGCACGGCGGCGCCGCCCGTCAGCGCATGGTGTGTGCCGTCGACGCGCGCCTCGCCGTCGCCGTCGATCCCGATGATGAGCTCCGGGTGGTGTTCCTGAACGTGGCGCCCCACGTGTCCCCCCGCTGCCAGCCGGCAGCGCAGGACCGCGGCGAAGGGTGGGGCCGCGCGGCCACGCAGCAAGTCCCAGACGTCGACCTGGCCGCGCCCACCGAACAGCGCGGTGTGGCTAAAGCGGGGACTGTCGGGGATGCCATGGTCAGCCATCGCCAGAGAGTGCGTCCTCGAAGCTCCGCCTGCAACCGCCGAGGCCCGCCGGACAGCGATCGTGGGAGGTCGACCACTGCGGCGCAGGCGCGCCCCCGATATCGCCGCGGGGGCCCTCCGGCCTCAGTGGGCGTCGACCGAGCCATGCCTGGCTATCGGTTGGGTCCGCTCACTCCCTGGTCGGCCCCGTTCTCACGTGCCGTCGAGCGCGGGCGGTCAGAGCGATCGTAGGGCCTGTGTTGACGTGCGCTGCGCCACACCACGTGTACTCCCTTGGTGGACGATCGTTGTAGACGAGGCGGGCTGCGCTGTGGGCCATCGGAGTGACGGCTCGGCCCTGGAGCGACGTGGCGGGGGCCGGAATACACGCACGCTGGGCCCTGACGGCAGTCGGCGTGATCGGCGAGTAATTTCATGCACCTCTCCGGGTTGAATCCAGAGTTGCGGCCGGCGGTCGGGGATTATGCCCACCCCCAACATCGCGCGATCCCTGGAGCAATACGCTGTTTCAGAGCGTGTGGTTGACGCGGCCCCTGTCTTCCCTCATAACCAACATACCTTTTGTTCCGGTAGGTTGGGTGGCTCTGGCAGGCGAGCATCGCTCACTTAGGCCTCACCGCGCGGAGACCGTGATGACGAAGTCGCAGCTCATCGAAACCGTCGTAGCCAAGTCGGGCCACCCTCGAAAAGTGGTCGAGGTTGCGGTCAACAGTGTTTTCGACGCCATGGTCGACACGTTGCGAAATGGCGAGCGGATCGAGATCCGCGGCTTCGGCAACTTCACCGTGCGCGA
>JAAZYN010000979.1 GCA_014239625.1 Myxococcales bacterium
GTTCATTCTACGCATCGAGGCCAGCGCGCGCATCGATCGATCGAAGTCGGCGACGATCGGCGTCACTCCTGATTGAAGACCGGCTTTCGCTTCTCGATGAAGGCGCGCGGCCCCTCTCTGGCGTCTTCGCTCAGAAACACGGGCCAGCCCACCTTGTCGGCCATGGTCCAGTGCTCTGCCGGGGTCAGATCCCGCGCGGCCAGGACGATCTCGCGCGACGCTTTCACCGCGAGCGGGCCGTTCTTACATATGGCCAGCGCCAGCGACACCGCGGTCTCAAGGACGTCATCGTTGGGCACGACGCGGCTGATCAGACCCGCGTCGTACATGCGTTGGGACGAATACGCGTCGCCGGTGACCGCCATCTCGAGGGCCAACTTCTCGCCGATCAGCCGTGGCAAAATCACCAGCCCACCGGCCAGCGCGACGAGGCTGCGTTTGGCCTCCGGCAGGCCGAACTTCACCGCCTCGCCAGCGACGATGAGGTCACACGCGATGGCGATCTCGAAGCCGCCCGCGAACGCGTGGCTGTGAACCGCCGCGATGACGGGTTTGGTCCGCTGACGCTTGGTGATCCCGGCGAAGCCCCCACGCTTGGTCGACAGCCCGGCGACCTTCCCCTGCGCGATCCACTTGAGGTCGGCGCCAGCGCAAAACGCCTTGCCGTTACCAGCCAGGACACCGCACCACAGCTCAGGATCGTCTTCGAGCTGATCGAGCGCGGCCTCGATCCCCTCGGCGACGGGCCCGTTAACAGCGTTACGCGCCTCGGGTCGGTTCAGGGTCATCACCAACACGCGACCGCGTCGCTCGGTCAGGACAACTTCGCTCATGAGGACTCCTCCACGGCGCTGTGGCTGGCGGGCAAGCCGGTGATGCGTATGCCCGCACCCGGGCTGCCGTAAGCTTTGTTGATATACAGGAGCACTGGCGTCAGCGACTCCAGCGCCACCGCGTTGGCCAAGGGCCCGCAGTCGATCCCGCGCATACCCAGGTCCGCCACCAGCTCGACGACCCGTTGGCGAGCGCCTTTTTTGCCGCACACCAACACGTCGCAGTCGATGGCGTGGTCGACGTCGATGAGATGCGATGAGCTGACGTGGTGCATGGTCGCCACGACCGCCACCCTCTCCGCCTCGGCCGCACCTGGTGGGTTGAGGATGGCGCCAGCTTCGAGGGCCGCCGCTTTCCCTTCGGGCAGGTGCACCTTTCGCACCTTCGGGGGCCGCAGCGGCACCGTGATGTCGACGAGGATTTTCCCCGCCAGGTGAGGCCTCAGCGCGGTCAACGTCTGACGGTGACCGGCATAGGGGACGCTCAACACCACGATCTCCGCGGCGCAAGCACCGGGGTTGTCCGTGCCCGACAGGGTCGTCAGCCCGAAGCGCTCGCTCAGCTCCACCGCTTTGGCCGCGCCGCGCTCGGCGCTCCGTGAGCCGATGATCACGTGATGCCCCGCTTTGGCCCAGCGAACTGCCAGACCACGGCCCTCTTTACCCGTCCCACCGATGATTCCGATCTTCATGGCGCCGTGCTTACCCCGCCCCGCCCGGCCCGACAAGCACGCTTTCGTTGCAGGTGTGTTGCAGCGATGATAGGCCCCGCCTATGGGAACACGGGTCGTAGCTCTTTGCGGCGGGGTCGGAGGCGCTCGGCTACTCGACGGCCTCGCCCAATGCCTCCAGCCCGATGAGCTGACGGCCGTGGTCAATACGGGCGACGACTTCGAGCACTGGGGCCTGTGGATCAGTCCAGACCTGGACACCTGCATGTACACCTTGGCGGGGCTCGCCCCCGTCGGCCGGGGGTGGGGCCGAACCGTCGAGTCCTTCGAGTGCTTCGAGAGCATGACTCAGCTCGGCGGCGCCGGCTGGTTTCACCTCGGCGACCGC
>JAAZYN010000097.1 GCA_014239625.1 Myxococcales bacterium
CCGCTGGCGGTGGTCCAGGCGTGGATGAACTCGCCCGGACACTGCACCAACATCATGAACGGCAACTTCACCGAGCTCGGCGTGGGCTACGTCTTCTGGCCAGAGAGCACCTATCGCCACTACTGGACCCAGAACTTCGGCACGCCGCAATAGCGGATGGCGCGATCGGAAGCTCGACTGGATCAGATCTTGCCTTTGAAGCCGCGCAACACCGAGACGACGGGAGTCCGTTGCCAAAGCACGCGTCATCACTCAGGTCGACAGCCCCTGAACAGGGTCTAATTCCCCGCAATCACTGCGACGGCGACGCCGGCCGGCGCGACACCCAAGTGGGGTCAGTCGTCCCCACTGGTGCGATTCGACCCCAGCACGCGGGTCCCATCAGTCCCATCAGGGGGGGCGCGTGAGCGCGCGCGAGCTTCGTGCGGCCGCCGCTGGCATGAAGGGGCGGCGCGATCTGGAGCCCTTGGACGCGCTCCGGGAGGCAGAAGAGGAGCGCTTCGCGCGGCTGCGGCAAGACGTGGAGGAGTTGGTCGCCGCCAACCAGCATCAACCCTCGCAGGTCGGTCACTACGTGGCCCAATTGGCGGCCGCGGGGCTGCTGCGGCAGGGTGACGTGGAGCGCCTCCAGGAGCACGTGGGCGAGGTGGCCGGGGTCGCGTTCGCGTCGACCGCCTTCATGGCCGCCGACCCATCCCGGGACCGACCCGAGGTTCAGGTCGCCACGATCGCAGCGGAGCGGCGGCGCGCTCGCGGCCGGATCGAGCGCGCCCGATCGTCCAACATCTACGACGCGGACCCTCAGCGGGCCGCCCAGACCGCCGCCCTGGTCCACAAGATCTCCGGCTTCCTGGGATTGACCGAGGGCGAGGTGCAGGTCCGCGCCGACGACGTCGCCGCGCACAAGACGAGCGCGCGCGGCGCCCAGGGGCTCATGGACGGGGGCGTCGTCTACCTGAACCCGGCCACCTACGACCCGAGCACGCCGTCCGGGCGTTACGTGCTGGGGCATGAGGTCGTCCACGTCGCCCAGCGGCCAGAGCGCGGTGGCAACGCGCTGCGACACATCTCCAAACCCGGAGCGGAACGAGAGGCTGCCCTCCTGGGGCGCGACTTCGCCGCGGGGCGGTCGGTGGCCCCACCGGTGATCGGGCTCCCGGCGATGGATCGGGCAGCGGACACCGACGCTGCGACCCCTGGCGGGTCGGCCGGGCCGCCGAGCGACTTCCGCCTGACCCTCGCCGGGCAACGCTTCCGTATCCGCATCCCGTCGGGGAGCCAACCGGGCCGGGTCCGCGTCCGCGACCTGAGCATCTCCGTGGGGCCGGTCACCATCACCGAGGCCGATCTCCGCTTCAACCCCGACTGGACCTTCGACGATGGGAAGGTGAAGGGCTCGATCTCGGCGGGTGACGGGATCGACATCGACAACATCGAGCTCGACGTCAACCGCCGGCTCGAGGTGTCGGCCCAACTCGACGACGTGCAGGTGCAGCTGGGGAGCTACATCAGCGCCACCATGGACCTCAGGATCAGCAGCGCGGGGGTGTCCGGACGCGCCGTCATCGCGCCGAGCGATGTCACCCTGCCGGGGGGCATCAGCTTCAGCGGCGGCCAGATCGACCTGACCGTCGCCGACGGCAGCGTGTCGGCCTCGGGCACCATCACCGCGACCCTGCCCGGGCTCGGCGAGCTGGAGCTGGCGGCGCAGTTCGCCACCGGCGGAGAGGAGGGGGCGTCCGTAGGCGGCCAGATCACGGTCAACCTGGAAGACAACCTCTCGATCACCGAGGGCGTCCGCCTCGCCGGGGCCGCGATCACGGGTGAATACAGCGAGACCGACGGGCTCTCGACCTCCGGGAGCGTGACGGTGACCGTGGACGGGTGGGCCAGCGCCCAGGTGGAGGTAGGCTATCAGCGCGCCATCGACGGCGCGGAGAGCTGGTCGGCGCGGGGCCGCATCGAGCAGGCCGAGGCGCTGACGCTCGGGGAAGGTGAGCATCAGGTCACCCTGAGCGAGGGGTTCATCGAGCTCGAGTATGCCGACAACGCGTTTGGACCGATCGCCGCGGGGGCTTCCTTCGAACACGCCCACTTCCACGGCCAGCTCGAAGGTGAATACCAGGTCGCGGAGCGCGAGCTGAGCGGGACCGCCAGCGCGACGCTGACCAACGAGCTGGACATCGGCGACAGCGGTGTAGTGCTCAAGTCGCTGGCGGGCACCGCGACCGTCGAGGCCAACGCGCTGACCACCATCGCGGTCACCGACCTGAGCGCCGAGATCGCCTACGAAGGGGAGCCGACCTTCAACGTCACCGGGACCGGGACGTACAACGTCCCCGAGCAGTCCTACGGCGGGGAGGGCACCGTCTCCACCATGCGAGCGCTGACGTTCGGCCAGACCACGGGCCTGCACGGCATCATCGCCGAGGCCTCCAGCGCGACGGTGACGGTGGAAGACAACGCCATCACGGCCATCACGTCAGCCATCGCGTTCAGCGCTCACGAGGGCGAGGCGGAGCTGGGCACCGGATCGGTGACGCTCAACTTCGCTGGCGGCGACGCGGACGACTCTGTCAGCGGTGAGGGCAGCTTCGCCTTGACCCACCCGCTGTCGTTCCCCGACCGGGCGGCCGGGCCGGTGACCATCCTGGCCGGAGCGAGCTTCAACGTCAGCCTGGTGGACAGCGCGGTCGAGGAGATCTCGGTGTCCGACGTGGCCTTCGAGGTCACCAACTGGGCCGGCCCGGGCAAGGTCTCGGGATCCTTCACGAGCGGCTCGTGGGTCGTCGCCAGCGGGGAGCTGAGCGTGTCCGGGGAGGCAGGCTTCACCGAGGCGTGGCCGCTGGAGGTGCCCTGGGGAGAGGTCACCTTCAAGGAGGCGCCGGGCGCCTTTCAGGTCGTGGTGACGGCCAACGAGCTGGAGAAGTTCGATGGCGCGCTGCCCTTCGAGGCGAACCTGACGGTGGCCGGCCACGCCATCAAGATGGTGGGGGATCTCAACGGGGCCTACACCAAGCAGGATGGGCTGTTCAATGGCTCGTTGGACGCGACGCTCGTTGAAGAGGACCTCCGCATCGCCTTGGGCGAGGGTGGCGACGAGCTCGTCATCAAGGCCGACGAGACCACCTTCGGGGCTGATCTGGAGGGCAGCGAGCTGACCACCCTGCGGTGCACGCTGGGGCTCGAGTACATGCACGCCGGCGAGCTCTTTCTCGCCGGCTCGGTGACCGACGGCACCATCGAGGTGGCTTCTGGCGACGTCGGCTTCCAGGGTGACCTGACGCTGAAAAAGCAGATCGATCAGCCGCTGACCGAAGGCAGCACCTGGAAGATCGTCATCCCCGCAGACTCCACGACGATGAACGTCACCGTGGCGGCCAGCGCGCTGGAGCGGGTCGGCGGCAGCATTCAGCTGCAGCTCTTCGAGGGGGAGACGCCCTGGCTCGAGGGCTCTCTGACCAACGCCGAGGTCGACATCGAGAGGACCGAGTTCACCGGCGACCTGTCGTTGAGCCTCATGAGCCCGCTCGAGTTTCCGCTGTCGGGCGAGTCCGAGCTGCCGCCGGGGGTCGCGCTGACGATGCAGGCCGGCTCCACGGTGACCGGCCGGGTCGAGGCGAACTCCCTGGCGGAGGCCGGCGTCGACCTGCAGTTCGAGGTCAAAAAGGACGACCAGTCGGTGGCCACGGCCGAGCTGAGCGGCACCTGGAACCTGAACACCGACAAGGTCACCGGCACCGGCACGATCACGCTCACCGACGACATCGTCTTTGGCGACGAGGCCAACGAGAGCGGCGAGCCGACGGACTGGGCGTTGGTGTTCAAGAGCCGGTCGGAGGTCAGCCTGGCGATGACCGAAAACCGGCTCGACCAGGCTCAGGTGGACATCGGGATCGGGTTGCGGCGGGGCGGCGCTGACGTCGCCGAG
The DNA here is from genome assembly GCA_014239625.1 of Myxococcales bacterium. Lineage (GTDB taxonomy): Bacteria > Myxococcota_A > UBA9042 > PHBI01 > JAAZYN01 > JAAZYN01. The sequence goes on from JAAZYN010000097.1 coordinate 3,932, forward strand.
GGCAACGTCACGGGCGCTTACGCGTTCGGCGACGAGGCCGGCTTCAACGGCGAGATCGGGTTCAACATGATCGAGGACGTCCACCTGCTGGACGCGCTGCGCTTCGGCGTCTTCCTGGGGGGCGAGACCAACGCCACCGGGACCATCGCCGACAGCGCCTTGACGAACGCCACCGGGCTGTTCGTGTTGGTGGCCAAGGAGGGGGAGGCGGCCAAGGCCCAGTTCACCCTCAACGCGACCTACGAGGGGGGCACCTTCGACGGGACCGCGACGATCGCCGTCCTGGAGCCGCTCCGCATGGGCGAGTTCGCCTCGGACACGGGCGTCTGGGCCATCGACCTGGCGACCAACACCGGCGGCTCGGTGGAGATCGTGGCCAACGAGCCGGGCGCGGTGTCGGGCACCATCGCCATCGACGTGCTCAAAGACGAGGCGGCCTTCGCCAACGGCTCGTTCACGATGGCCTACGACTTCAGCGACGCCAACTCCAAGGTGGACGCCGACGGCAGCTTCCAGATCACCGGCGAGGCCGAGCTCGCGACCATCGGCGACTACACCTTCAGCATCAAGGGCGGCACCGGGATCAGCGCCAAGGTCACCCAGAACGAGCTGGAGTGGATCGAGGGCACCTTGGTGCTGGGCGCGTCACGCGAGGCCGAAGGCGAGATCGGCACCTTCACCATCGGCGGCAAGTACACCGGCGGGGCCGAGCCCGACGTCACCGGGACCGCGGAGATCGCGCTCACCACGGGCTTCGGCCTGTACGAGTCGGGGGCCTACACCTTCGGCTTCATGCCGTCGAGCTTCGGCGGCACGGTGACCAACGGCGAGATCACCGAGGCCCACGGCGACATCGCCTTCAAGGCCGAGCAGTTCGGGGGTGAGGACGAGGCTCCCCTGGGGACCCTCGTCGTGGCCTTCGACGGCACCTACACCCGAGAGGTAGGGGCCCCCGAGGGCAACTTCACCGGGACCGGGACGTGCACCGTCGAGGGCGAGCTGGTGGTGGGCCAGGCTGGTGACTACGAGTTCACGGTGACGGCGGGTACCGAGGCCAACATCGAGGTCGAGGACAACGCGTTCAAGCGCCTGTGGGGCGATCTGCGCGCCCGCGTCGACAACCTCCAGCCCCGCGCGGGCGAGACCCCGGAGTTCCTGGCGCTGCGTTGTCAGGCAAGCTACGTGCCCACCGACGGGGGCAAGATCAACGCCCGCGGCGTGGTCGGCATCATCGGGCGCAAGCACATCCTGGGCGAGGGCGACTACCAGTTCTGGCTGGTCCCCCCCGAGGAGGCGGAGGTCTCCGCCGCCGCCATGGTCGTCATCGTCGACAACGAGCTGCAGCGCGTCCACGGGATGGTCAGCTGCGCGGTCTTCGACGGCCACGACGACCCGCTCATCGTGGCCTGCGCGCAGGGCTCCTGGGAGCGCGAGACCAACCTCTTCAACGGCGGCGGCAGCGTAAAACTGGGCCGCGACAAGACCTTCCCTGAGCCCGCCGAGGGCGCCCATCTGGCCTTCAAGAAGGGCTCGGGGGGCGCCGGCACGGTGGTCAACAGCGAGATTCAACGGCTGAGCGGCAACCTCGAGGTCGAGGTCCACGACGCCGACGGCGCGCTCTTCTCGGTGGACGCGTCGGGCGAATACAACGCGGTCGACAACGATCTGATCTGGGCGGAGGGCACGGCGTCGCTGCTGCGGGCCATCGAGATCGGCGGCGAGGGTGACGACGCGCTCATCCGCATTACGGGACTCGAGGGCACCGCCCGGGTGGAGCACAACGAGCTCAAGGCGGCCAGCGGCGAGCTCAGCTTCGTGCTGCCGCGGTTCAACAACGCGACGGGTACCCTCAGCGGTGGCTGGACCAACGCCAGCGGCGAGGATGAGTACTGGGGTGCGGCGAGCATCGATTTCGTGCTCTTCGACGACGAGGCGACGGGCCGCCGGCTGGGTGGCCGGCTGGAGGGGCAGTTCAATCGGGACGGCACCTGGAGTGCGGGCGGCGACGTAGACTACCAGATGAACGAGATCATCGGTGGCAGGGTCCACGTCGAGGTCGATCAGAAGCTCGACCCGATCGTCGACGTGGAGCTGTCGATCACGGATCTCCCGCTGGTCGAAGGTCGGATGATCTTCGAGCAGGCCATGGAGCTCATCCCCAAGCAGACGATCCCGTTGTTCTATGGGATCAACCTGTTCTTCGGTGCCCGCGCGGGGTTCTCGCTGAGCACCTCCGACCTCCTCTTCTCGGCCACCATCGGCGCCCGTGGTTGGCGCCCGATGGCCGACGAGGGCGAGAGCGGGGTGCCTCAGTTCTACGCCGATCTGGGTTTGTCCTGGGGCCTGGACTTCAAGGCCATGCTCGGGGCGTACCTGGGTCTGAGCGCGGGGGTCCCCGGCCTGGATGCGGGCATGGGCATCGAAGGTCAGATCGAGCTCCTGGTCCCCGTTCGCATCAACCCCAGCGGTCACCTGGAGGGCGGCCCGGATGGGTTCTCCGGCGAGCTGGACATCGGCCTGACCATCGCGCCCGAGCTCACCTTGCGAGCGATCCCCTTCGTGCAGGCGACGGCCGGACCGGTCTCGGTGGAGCACCGCTGGGAGGGGATCGAGTCCAACCTGGGTCAGCTGTTCAAGTGGGAGTGGGGCACCACCTACAAGTTCGGCGACGTGGAGGAAGAGGTCCCCGGGGACGCTGCGGCCAACGAGGCGCCTGCGGGCGAGGCACGCGAGACGGAGTCGGCGGGGGACGAAGAGCCCACCTATCCGGAGAGCACCCCGGCCGCGCCAGCGACCCGCCGCGGGCAGCCGGCGATCGGCGCGGACCCCGGTCGGACCACCGAAGAGGAGTCGTCGGGCGGCAACAACGAGCTCGAGGAGAAGATCGAGATCATCACGGCCCTGGCGAAGGGCCTGGCCGCGCTCGGCAAGATCATCGGCTGGCTCGCCAGCATCCTCGTGGGCCTGATCGTCGCGGGCCCGGTCGGCGCGCTGGTGATGCTGATCATCGAGATCGTCTTCGGCGACCTCAGCTGGGACAACCTGTGCGAGGCCGCCGACGATCTCGTGCGGGCGGGAGAGGTGGCCTGGGAGCTGATCGAGCCGCAGCTGCCCGACGCCATGAAGTCGATCATCGAGGACCTCAAGAACGGCGAGGCGCCGGACCTGATGGACGCCCTGTTCGGGGCGGACGACAAGGTGCGAGCGGAGGTGGATGCGGGCACGCACCGAGACCTGCCGCCGGAGGGGCGCGGAAAGTTCATCGAGATCATGATGGACGGGGTCTGCGGCAACGCCGACGAGGACCGCATCATCACCATCCTGCGCTACTCGGAGGGGCGCGGCGATCTGGCCAGCGTGATCTACGAGACCGAAGGGGGCATGGATCAGATCCTCTACAAGTTGGATTGGTCGCAAGACGACGAGGCCCGCGCCATCTTCCGGCGGGCGGGGCTGAGCGACGATGCGGCGGTCCGGCGCCAGCTCCAGTCCGAGGGGCTCAGCCCGTCGGGCGCGGAGATCCACGCCGCCATGAGAGAAGGCGGCTGGGAGGCGGTGGCGGCGCTCAATCAACAGTACTCGGAGCGACGCACGGCCTCCTCTATCGGGCCCGAGGCGCTGGCCGAGTTCGAGGAGCAGCAGCGGCAGCGCGAGATCGAGGAAGCGCAGCAGGTCGAGCCGCCGCAGCCCGAGCCGGGCGAGGAAGAGGAGTTCGACCCGTACGGCATCCGCGACGGTGGCGGCAGCGACGAGATGAACGAGTTCCTCGGCGGCGTCGACATGACCCGCGAGCGCCCCATCCCGCCGCCTGCTCCGGAACAGGTTGAGGAAGAGGAGAACCAGCCGGAGGGCACAACCGGGACGGAGAGCGGCGGCACCGACACCGGCACAGGCACTGGCGGCGTTGGCGGCACTGGCGGAACCACGACCGAAGAGGGGGGCCAGACCAACACAGGAGGGGCTCAGGCGGAACAGACCGATTCGGCAGGAGATGGAGCGGGGCCGGTCGACCGGCCCAACGGCAGCTCATTACCCACGGTGACCATGGCGGCTTCCGACGGGGCGTACAACGTCGCGTGGGACGCCAGCGAGGCTGGCGAGAACGCGTTTGCGACGGCCAAGCTCGAGGGCCGCGGGGCGTTTACCGGGCGGCTTGGGCAGACCGTCTTGCCGCTGCTGCTCCGCGAAGCGCAGGCGCTTGGCGGAACCGACGGCCCCGTAACGGTATCGGATGTCCGTATGGCGCAGACCCAGCTCCTGGCGGTCGAAGGCCGCGCGGGACGCTACCTGCGCAGCGAAGGTGCCACGGTCGAACAGGTTAGGCAGTCGTTGCAGCTGCTGTCTCGACAGCTGGTCCATGTCTTCTCCGCTGTGGGTCGCGTGAGCGGGCAAGACGCGGACGAAAGCACCGGCGGGACCGAGGCCGACCACGTTCGTATGGCGGACGAGGCCGATGCCGAGCTCTCTGCGCCCCCTGCAGAAGGTCAGGCCTACGGCGACCTACGACGTGAGCGCGAGCAGCTCGCGGGGCGCCTGGAGACCAGGTACAACCAGCAACTCGCCAGCGCACATAGCGCCGACCGCCCGGTACGGATGGCGATCACCTTCCCGAACAACCCGGACCAGGATCAGCGCGACGGTGATATGGACTACGAGATCGTCGTGGCTCCAAATGACACGCGCAAGCTCGGCAAGATCGACATCTCGAACAGGACCATGGATGACCTCTACAGTTCGCAGTATGTGTTACTGCGACGTGGCGAGGGCGCGAATCCGGACACCCCCCGTGAGGGTTGCGAGACGCTTCCAACCCCCTACCGCTGGAACAGGCGGCCGCGCGGCGGGGCGGCGCGCGCCATGTGGATGGTCCAGCGTCACGGTCAGGGCGAGGATTACCACATCAGCGACGACGACAACACACGCGGCAAGCTCAAACGCGGTGTGCGGAACGCGCCTGCCAATCCGGAAG
>JAAZYN010000980.1 GCA_014239625.1 Myxococcales bacterium
GCCAACGCTGCGCCATAACCGGTGCCTCCCCCGGCGTCGAGGAGGCGATCACCCGGCCCCAACTCGAGCAGCGCATAGGCGCGCGCGTAGGCGTGCATCGCCGAAATGGTCGCGCTCGGCGAGCCCTCCGCGTCGACCGCCAGGACCACGGGCTGGTCTCGCCACGCCGCCGACCAGAGCGCCTCTGGGGGGCCGAATTGTTCCCGCGGGACATCGAGCAGGGCCTGCACGATCCGCTGCGACGGCGTCACCTCGAGGGCGGCTAGCAGCTCGGCCACGGTCGCCTGCCGTCGCTCTGCGCACAGCGCCTGCACCTCGGGGTCCGCCCGCCCGTCGTCAGCCCCCTTGCCCGTCAGGTTCTGCCACAGGAAATAGGCCTGCAGGTAGGCCAGCCGGTGGGGCGCACGCCACTGCTCGACCTGCCCGTCCACGGATCGGCGGAAATACTCCGAGGCAGACCCTTCGTAGGCGAAGTGGCGCGCGAGATGATCGGAGATGGGCGAAAACAGCTCCGCCGCCAACCGGTTGCGGGCCCGATAGGGGAGGGCGTGGGACGCGTCCACCCACTCGGAGGTGAAGTACCGCTCCGAATAATTCCACCACCGGTCCCAGTGCACGTGTGTGCCGTAGGTCTCGCGGTAGTGCTCGAAGTTTCGGTCGATCGGCGAGCCCGGGTAGAAGCGAAACGGATCGATGGACACGAAGCCCGTCGGTCCCGCGGTCTCTCGCACCATCCTCGCGATCCAGTCAGCCGAGCGGCGCATCGAGTCGGGGGTCTCTCCCGGGTGTCCGGCGATGACGTTGGCCCCCCATGGGAATTGAATGCGCGCCGCGTGTTCGGCGAGGCCCTCGAAGCGCTCCAGGTACCTGGCCGGCTTGCCCCCCTTGTGGATGATGGCGAGCATCTCCGGATCCCCGGACTCCAGGCCAAAACCGAGCCCGAAGCGGGCCTCGTTGAACGCCGAGATGTCGTCGTTGGTGATCACGTCGGCGCGGCACAACGCCCAGATACGCTCCAAAGGGAGCCCCAGCTCGGGGACCTTCGACAGAAAGTCGCGGCGCCAGCCGTGGTGGACGCCAAACAGCGGGTCGGTCAAAAACAGCGTGCGGCCGCTGAGGTCGATGGCCTCGTTCAGTCGCTTCAGCTCCAGCAGCGAGCGCTCTACCGAGTAGGCGCGCCAGCTCGCCGGGCCCATGGCGGCCTCCATGCAGAACACGCAGCGAAACGGGCAGCCGCGGCTCAAGAACATGGTGACCTGGCCGCCGATGGCCCGTGAATACGGGATATAGCGGTCCAACAGGGACCAATCGAACAGGGGCAGGGTGTCCGGGTCTGGCACCAGCTCCGGCCCCATCAGCTGTGGCCGCTCTGGGCGAGGCTCGCCCGCCGCGACGCTGGCGCAGATGCGCTCGAGCGGAAGCTCCCCTTCTCCGATCACGACGTGGTCGAAGGGCGAGTCGTCGGCGGTGAAGTCTCCCGGTCGCGCGCTCGGGTGATAGCCACCCACGACCAAGCGCACCGTCGGGTTGCGTTTGCGGATCTCGACCGCCAGGTAGAAGCTCGTGATGAACTCGTAGGAGCTGTAGCAGCTGATCCCGATGATGTCCCAGTCGGGCTCGAAGACGACCTGCGGTCGCGGCTCTGGATGCGACCGTTCATAGTCGAGGTCCAGCACCTGAACCCGGGCTCCACAACGGTCCTGAATGTAGGATCCGAGGGCAACCAGGTGTGGGTTGCCGAAGTTACCGTCGCGCCCGAACGTGTACCCGGGTGACACGAGCAGCACCTTGGGGCGCCGCTTCGCAGCCTTCAGCAGCCGCACCCGAGGCCTACTGAGCGTTGGTCAGCGCATCGGGCGCTCGGTTGAGCCGCAGGGCCGAGACGGGGATG
>JAAZYN010000981.1 GCA_014239625.1 Myxococcales bacterium
GCGGCGTGGAGCGCACGCGCGATCTTCTCACCCATCTGCACGATCCGGTCCGGCTCGGGCAGGGCGGGCTCGCGATCGACGACCATGGTGTCGAGTTGCGACGCGGTCGGATCGTCGGGCTCGTCGTTCTCCAGGGTGGTGGAGGGTTCGCCCGCGTCGCCGGCGCGGCGGCGGCGAATCCAGCCCCCGAGTGTCTCGCCCTCCAGGTAGGGCATGACGAGATACGGCCGCTCGGCGTCGAGCTGGGCGTCGAAGATGGGGCAGATGCCGGGGTGCTGAAGGCTGGCCGTCACCTCGGCCTCTCTTCGAAACCGCTCGATGCGATCAGAGTCGAACAGGGTTCCGGGTCCGAGCAGGAGCTTGAGCGCGACCTTGCGCCCGATGCGCGTGTCTTCGGCGAGATACACGACGGCCTGGCCGCCCCGTCCGATCATGTGGCTGAGGCTGTAGGGGCCGATCTGCCGGCGGCTGTCATCGGTGGGCGGCCGCTCGCGGCTTCGGACGATGGCCAGGCTTCGAGCCACGGCCTCGCGGTGATCGGGAAACAGATCGCCGTACTCCTGCGGGCTTCGAATGCGCGAGGCGTCGACGTCCTCGAAGTACGTCTTGAGGAAACGCTGCAAGGCAGCGGTCTCGGTCTCGCGTGGATTCGAAGGCCCGGTCATTGGCGGATCTCAAGGGCGGGTCGGTCGAGGCAGCCTGCGAAGGCGTGATCCTACCGCGCCGCTGTGCGGACGGTACGACGCGAAGCGAGCCCGGGTCAGGGGCGTCCTGTCCCGAGCTCGCGTCGATGGATGGGTCAGGGGATCTGACCCTCAGCCGACATCAGTTCCCGCCGATGAGGCCCGTCACCCGGTTCATGGCACCGGTGAGGCCACCGCCGTGCCGCCGCGGGCGGCTGGGCGCGCTTTGGCGCTGACCGCGCATCGGGGTCGTGGGAGGGCGCTGCGTCGTCTTGGTCCTGAAGGGGTTCACCTCGCGACCGCCCGAGGACGTACGACCGTTGCGACGCTCGAACTTCTTGCCGCCATAGGTGGCGGTGGGGTTTCGGGCTCCCTGGGCCGCGAGAAGTTCGAGACTTCCCGAAAGGGCCAGGATCAGGGCTCCGAGGCTCAGGGCCTTGCTGGTTGTGGTCATCATGGCATTTCTCCGCATGAGTCGCTCCACCCCACGGAATGCCCGACCCTGAGAGTTGCAGACAGAAAAAGGCGGGTCTTTTTCTGACGGGGTCAGCCGGACGGGCCCCGCTGGTCCCCAAGGACTTCATAGGCCGTCTTGAAGCGCTCGATGGCGCGCAGCCGCGCTCTTTGGGCGGCCTCGTACGACAGGCCCATCCTCGCGGCCTGATCCGCCAGGTTCTCGCCCTGGGCTTCCCCCATCACAAGATCGCGATCACGCTCCTTGAGGACCGAGAGAGCCTTCACGGCGAGCCGGAGACTCTCCTTGCGGACCGAGAACGTGAGAGGGCCGGTCTGGCTGATCCACGGCTCGAGACCCACCGACGTCGCCGACCCCGTGAGAGAGAATCGCACCACGCGACCCGCGTCACGCTTGAGCGCCCGCCAGTGCCGGTGGCGCCGGGCGATGTAACTTCGGGCAAGCGTGAAGAGCCACGCGCGAAACGCCTCGGGGCCCTGCCAGTGAAAGTCGGCACGCGCCTCGAGCACGTGGAGGATCGTCCCCTGGACGAGGTCGTCGAGCGCGTCGAAGCGCAACACGCCCGCACCGTGGCGGGCGAGGAAGCCGGACAGCAGCTCGCGATGGTCCTCGATCAGTTCATCGAGGGAGGGGTGGGGCTCGCTGTTCCCGCGGCGGTAGGCCATCGCGACCATCGTACGAGGAGGCCCGCGATCTCGCAGGGAGCCGGCGGGGATCTGGGTAATCCTG
>JAAZYN010000982.1 GCA_014239625.1 Myxococcales bacterium
CCCCCGAGCTGGATGTGGCCCCCGAGCTGGATGTGGCCCCCGAGCTGGATGTGGCGTCGGACGTGGACGCATCGTCAGGGCTGGATACGCCCCCTGGTTTGGATGCTGCCTCGGACCTCGACGCCGGGCCAGAGCTGGACGCGGCCTCGGAGCTGGAGGTCTCGGAGGACGGCGCCTCGAGCTGCCTTCTCGCGGGCTTCTCCGCGGGAGAGCGCTACTCCCTGGGCGACCATTGCAACTTCTGCGACTGCCTCTCTGATGGGACCAGTGATTGCACGAGCCGCAACTGTCAGAGTGACAAACCCACATGCACCTACGACAACGTCGAACATCCTTACGCGGTGCCATTTCCAGCCACGGACAGCTGCAACGAATGCGTGTGCGCCGCCAGCGGGCTGGCGTGCACCCACAAGTGCCCGGCGCTGCCGCAACAAGGGGCGATCTTGATGCAGAGTCTGGATGAGCACTGCGGCGATGACACCACCTTCACCGGAGCCGCTGTCTTGAACGACATGCCAGCTCCCGATATCACGGTGCCCTTCGTGTACAACCAGGCCGGTTCGCTCTATCCCGAGACCCTGCCGGATACGACGGTCCGCGTGCGCGTCGTCTACGAGGGCGGGTTCGTCGTCTGCCGACTGCCATCGCCCAGTCAGCCGGCCATCGACGTCGAGGTCACGATCGAGTGGATGACCACCGACGGAGCATTCAATGAGGGGCTGCATACCTATCTAAGACGTAACAACTTCGGGTTCCTGGACGCCTGGGTCTTCTCGGCGAGCGGCCCAACCGGTAGCCTGGATGGCACCTATGATCCGAGCTGCCTCGATCCCACCGGGTTCGGGTTCTCGGCCTACTGGTATGCTGACGGCGCGCTCGAGGGTGGCGTGACCAAGGGCTGCGAGATCGACATCGCCCTGCAGGTGGGGGGCTACCTGGAGCCGTGAACTGCTCGCCGCAGCGCGGCGCGCCAAGCGTCGCTGATGGAGCCGGTCAGAAGGGTCGGTCGCGGAGTCTGGAGGCGTAAGGCGAGCCGCCGCTCGGCTGGGGTGGGTTTATCGACGGAGGCCCAACCCGGAGCCGGGTCGAAGAGCCGCCAAGGATGGTTCAACGTGTCGATCGTCGAAATGAGCGTCCCCTGGCCACCCTCGCCTCTTGTCGGGGCAGCGCCGCCATGAAACGATTGGGCGTGCTGAAGACACTCTCACGGCGGTTTTCAAGGGCGCTGATCGTGGTCGCAGTTCTGCCCTTCGGCAGCTGGGCGCCGGGCGCAGCTGCCGTACCACCTGCCGCTGCGGCGTCGACCTCGGGGGCGGTCGACCCAGCGCTTCAGACGTTCCGGCGCGCCATCGATGAGGCCTTCGCTCACAAAGAGGCGGGGCGGCATCTCCAAGCTCTGGCGGCGTTTCAGCGCGCGCTGGGAACCATCCGAGCGCGCAGCGGGCCTTCCTGGGACAAACGCCGTTTTGGAGTCATGTACCAGCAAGCGCTTGTCCTGGCCGCCGTGGAGCGCGTGGCCGAGGCGCGTAGAGTGTTGGAGGTGATGCGAGACCTGCCGGGGCTGGCGGACGCCGAGCGCGAGACGATCAGCAAGGCCATGCGCGAGGTGGAGCGACGCCTGGCGGAACGGCAGCGGGCGCGCGCCCCGGTGTCGGTGGCGATCACTATCCGAGACCGGGCCCATGCCCCGCTCGGGGCCCACGTCTCGCTGGCCGGCGTGGAGCTCGGCGCCGCGCCGGTGATGACTCGGCGCGTGCCTGGTGACTACCCTCTCGAGGTTCGACTCGAGGGCTACCTCTCGCATCGCGAAGTCCTCGTCGTCCAGCCGGGAAAACCGCTAGCCCACACGGTCGTGCTGGTGCCGGCGCCCGAGCTGCCGGCGCCGG
>JAAZYN010000983.1 GCA_014239625.1 Myxococcales bacterium
TATGACCGACGAGCGCACCGAAGGCACCGAGACCCAGCAGAGGAAACAGCTGCCACGTCGACTTCGCGAAAGCGACCAAGTAGGCGATGCCCGCCGCGAAATGCCACTCGTCGGCACCTTTCGCAAAGTACGGGTTCGGCATCCACTCCCCGTAATAGAGACGCCTAAAGCCGAACAGCAACACAAGGCCGACAACACTTGGCGCGACACGCCTCAGAATGCGCTGGCGCGCCTGCGCGAAATCATCGCCCTCACCGCGCAGAAAACGCGTCGCGTCCGTCATCGCGATCGCAACGAGGCCGATGAGCGCATCGAAGCGCTGCCCGGTGAGGGGGTGAAGCGGCTGGTGGTCATGAGCCCTTCCTTTGTGGCCGACTGTCTGGAGACCCTGGAGGAGATCGCGATCCGCGCGGCGGAAGACTTCGAACGCGCCGGCGGCGAGACGCTGAGGCTGGTGCCCTCGCTGAACGCCACCGACCAGTGGGTCGAGGGGGCGGTGGGGCTGGTGGCGCGCCATGGGCTCGTGGCTGCGGGGCGCTCGCTGTGAAGCCGCGGGCCGGACACGCCGCGCCGACCGAGACCAAGGGGCGCTACTCGGTGGCCCGCTTGATCAACTATTGGTACGTGGCCTGCCGGTCGTCGAAGCTCACGGCGCGAAAGCCCCTGTCCATTCGAATCATGGACACGCCGCTGGCGGTCTGGCGGACCAAGGGTGGGGTCCCCTCGGTGGTGTTGAATCGATGCCCTCACCGCAACGTGCCGCTGGCCGAGGGGCGCGTGCAGGGTGAGCGCCTGGTGTGCGGCTACCATGGCTGGGCCTTTGACACCGACGGAGCCTGCGCGCAGGTCCCGGGGTTGCGGCGAGAGGTCGCCGACGGCGGGCGTGCGCGAAGAGTGTTGGCGTACCCGGCGCGCGAGCTCGACGGCCTGGTCTGGGTGTGGATGAACCCGGAGGTCGAGCCCGACGCCGAGCCGCCGCGTAATGAGTTGTTGAGCGATGGGCGTTACACGCACGCGTATCGAGAGGCGTTCGCGGCGGGGACGCTGCACTCCGTCATCGAGAACGCGCTGGACGTGCCGCACACCGGCTACCTTCACAAGGGGCTGTTTCGCGGCACCGGTAAGACCCACGACATCGACGCCATCGTTCGGCGATGGAGCGATCGGGTAGAGGCCCAGTACGTCGGGGAGCCACGGCCCGAGGGGATCGCGGCACGCATCCTGGCCCCCGGGAGCACGTCCGAGGTGACCCACTTCGACCGCTTCATTCTTCCGTCGGTGGCCGAGGTCGAGTACCGCATCGGGGACGCGACGCACGTCCTGGTGAGGTCGTTTTGCACCCCGGTCAGCGACTTCGAGACCAAGCTGTTCGCGGTCGTCAGCTTCCGGTTACGGCTCCCGGGGTGGCTCATCAAGCCCCTCCTGGAGCCGTTCGGGCGCGCGATCTTTGCGCAAGATGCCAGGATGCTCAAAAAGCAGACCGCCAACGTGCGCTCCTTCGGCGGCGAGCAGTATCAGTCCACCGAGATCGACGTGCTGGGGCCGGCCATCTGGCGTCTGATGCGCAGCGCCGAGCGAGGCGAAGGCAGGCCACTGGAGGGGGAGGCGCCGGTGGTCAAGACCATCCCGCTGAGGGTCTGACGGTGAGCGCGCGCCGACGTTTTGACCGCAAGGTGGCCTGGATCACCGGCGGCGGGAGCGGGATCGGTCGAGCTCTCGCCATCGAGCTCGCCTCCCAGGGGGCCGCGGTGGCCGTCACCGGGCGCCGTGAGCACAGGCTGAGCGAGACCGTGGCAGATGTCCGATCCGCCGGCGGCGTCGCGCTTGCAGTCGCCGGCGACGTGACCGACGCCGGCGCGATGGTGGGTGTCGCCGAGCGGATCGT
>JAAZYN010000984.1 GCA_014239625.1 Myxococcales bacterium
TGTTCGGGCGTTGCCGCGGGCTTGCGCAGCGAGCCTCTCCTGGCGACGGGCGATCTCCGCGCGAATGGTGTTGGCCGCGGCGATGGTCGCCTCCGGGCTCGACGAGGGCGCGTTCTCGGCACCCTCGGCGGCGAGCGACGCCTGGGTCTCCGCCGTGCTCAAATCGCCCCGTCTCAGGGCGTCCTCGGCGTATTCCAACCGCGCCGTGTGCTGACCATCGTGAGCCTGACCGTTTCCGGGCCACAGGACGTAGGCCTGGCGAAACCCCGCCACCGCGTCGGCGAACGCGTCGTACACCAGGGCGCGGTCGGTCTCGGGGCGCTCGGCCAGCCCTCGCGCGTGGTCGAGGGTCTTGCCGGCCTCGTTGCAGATGAGCACGCTCTGCCGGTGCTTCAGGAAGTCCCGCAGGGCCTCTTGAAACGCCACGATGGAGGGGTAGCGGTGGGCGGGGTCGTGAGCGCAGGCGCGGAGGACGATGGCCGCCAACGCGTCCGAGACCTGGTCGGATTCTTCGAAGCGCGGGGTTTCTCCCCGCACGGCGTTGATCAGCGCCATCAGGGGCGAGACGGACAGGTGGGGCGGGCGGCCCGTGGCGATCTCGAACAAGGTCGCGCCGAGGAGGTAGACGTCGGTGCGCGGGCCGATGTCGGCGACATTGACTTCGGCGAGCTCGGGGGCGAGGTAGGCGGGCGTGCCGCAGGGGCTCCGAAGGGCGGTTTTGTGAGGGGCCACGGCGTCCGCGGAGGGGTCATCGCGAAAGTCGAGCGCGAGCCCCCAGTCGACGACGATCACCGCGCCGAATTGCCCAACCAGCACGTTCTCCGGCTTGATGTCGAGGTGGACAACCCCACGACTGTGCGCGAACGCGATGGCGTTGGCGACGTCGAGCAGGACGTTCAGGTGGAACTCGAGGTCGTCTCTACGCTTGATGAGCTCGAGCCAGTTGGTCCCACGCACGAGCTTCATGGCGAGGGCGACGCGCTCGTCCGCGGTGGTCGTAAGATCGTAGACGGGCACGATGTTGGGGTGGTCGAGCCGCGCCGTAATCAAGGCCTCGGCCACGAACTTGTGGCCAGCGTTGTTCGCCTGGGCCTCTGCGTTCAGGGTTTTGACCGCCACCTCGCGCTGCAGAATCGACTGCTCGGCCCGATAGATGACGCCCATGCCGCCGCGCGCCAGCTCTTCTCCCAACCGATAGGCCGCGCCCCCCTCCGCGGAGTCGGGCTCGACGGCGCGCTCCGTGGCGATCCCGACGAACGCCCGCTGAGTCGCCATGGCCGTCGTGGCGACCGCGCCGTAGTCCAGGGGGGCCGCATGAGTGCTGGTCTGAACCGCTTGCGCAGTGGCCTCGGAGGCTTCCAGAAGGACGTCCGCCCAGAGCGCCTCGATGTTCGGCTTGGTCACCCGCCAAACATACCACCGATGCGCGACGTCGCGCGATGCCCCGCAGGACCGGTGGGCATCTCGAGGCGCCTGGTTCCCCGGAGGCGGGGTCGTCAACGACGACGGTCAAGCCGACCCGCGAGGTGGTCGCGCTCGTGGAGCCGGCCAGTGTGGTGGGTCGCGAGATTCGCCAGGCGATGTGGTCGCTGGCAAGGGCGAGACCGAAGTCGTCGTGCTCCCTATGAAAACTGCGCCGGTCATCACCCTTGCTCGTGTGTGGCTCTCGAGGACGCTCATCATGATGTCGCTTTGACAGCGCTCGAGCGCCTCCATACGTTCAGGACGTGGTTTTTGTTTCCTGGCGATAGCTCGACCGCAGGCTCAGCAGCTCGCCACCCTTCATCCCTGGAAAGTCCCTATGGCGCGTCTCTCCTGGTCGCTCATCGTCGCGTTGTCCCTGTGGTCGGCCTGTCCCGAGGTGCCGGTCAAAGACCACGCCG
>JAAZYN010000985.1 GCA_014239625.1 Myxococcales bacterium
ACGAGCAGCCGGATTCACGCACAGGCCGTACCGCTGCGCGTGATCGCGCGACACGCGATAGTCACGCCCAGATCCCCTCGCCGCCCACCCGCAGCCCGCCTGGGAGGCGGCACTCCAGGTGCCTCCCAGGTGGCCTCCGGTGATCGTCAGACGCCCACGGGCTTCGCCGGCGCGCGGTCGCTGTGTGCCCATTGGACGACGACTCCTTGCCTGTTGGATCAGCCATCTGCATAGTCCGCCACTCGCGGCCAACGCGGCCCAAAAGCAGCCAGACACATTCGGTACGGCAACGATGTCCACATACGACGCTATCATCGTCGGGGCCGGCAGCGGCGGGCTCTCGACGGCAGCCTTCCTGACCCGCGCAGGCAAGCGCGTGGTGGTGCTCGAGCAACACGATCGCCCGGGCGGTCGCTGCTCGGCCTATCGCGAAGAAGGCTACCTCTTTGATATCGCTCTCCATACGCTCGTGGGCGGGGCCCACGACGACGGCCTTGTGGGGTGTATCCTGGACGAGTATGGCATCCGGGATCGCATCGAGTGGCACGACATCGACCCGATGTTGTGCGTGCACATGCCGGGCATGGACATCGCGCTTCCGACCGGCATCGGCAGCCTCAGAGATCGCCTCGTCGCCGCTTTCCCGAGCAGCACCGCACGCATCGAGCGGTTCTTGGCTCATGTCCTGAAGGCGACGCGCGCAGACGCCATGGCGACGCGTTTTTTGTACGGCAGGTCGGCGTCGACCGAGCCACTGTACCGCGACGTCTCGCGCATGAGCTGGATGGGCCTGCCGCTCAAACTCGCAGCCATGGTTCGGGAGCGGTCGACCACCGGAAAGCAGGTGCTGGACGCCTTCTTCGACGACGACAAGCTCAAGTCGGTGATCGCTGCCTCGTGGATCGCCCTCGGGGCTCCCCCTGCGGAGCTGTCGGGCATGTCCCTGTCGCTCAACATAGCCGGCGCCCCGTCGCAGCGTTGTTACTATCCCGAAGGGAGCTCGCAGGTCATCGCCGACGAGCTCATGAGCTGCGTCCTCGAGCATGGCGGTGAGGTTCGATTCAACACTCCGGTAGAGGCCATCATCAGGGACGGCGCGACGGTAACAGGGGTGCGGTTACCAGGAGGTGAAGAGCTCCATGGTGCGTTTGTCATCAGCAACGTCGACCCTCGGTTCACCTTCGACGAGCTCATGAAGCCGGCGCCAGCGCCCAGCAAGTACCTCGACAGGCTCAAGGGGATGGAGCCCTCGAGCGGACCGTTCAAGGTCTACCTCGGCCTCGATGGCGACGTCGCGGCCATGGGTATGCCTCATCACGACTACGTGTTCTTCGACTCCTGGGACCACGACGAGAACTACAGAAACATGAACCGTGGCTACCCGGCGGCCCTCAGCTGTCACGTCCCCACCAACGCGTCGCAGGCGCTGGCCCCTGCAGGGCACAGCACTATGGTCTTGACGACCATGTTCCCCTGGGAGACCGAGCGAGGCTGGCGCGAGCACGGCGAGGTCATCGCTGAGGAGATGCTCGACATCGTGGCCCGGGTCGCGCCGACCATTCGCGAACACATCAGGGTCATGAAGCTGTTCACGCCCTCGGACTTGCGCGACTTCTCCAACGCGCACGCGGGGGCGATGTGCGGATGGCAAAACAGTCCCGACCAGACGCTGTTCAAGCGGCTGCCTCACAAGACGCCGTGGCGTAACCTCTACCTGGTCGGCCACTGGACGGTGCCCGGACCAGGGGTCAGCAGCGCCATAGCCTCCGGTTGGTTGCTCGGTAAACGGCTGACCCAGCGAGGGGTTCTGCCCGTCCGGCTGCCGGGTCTTCGCCCGCCCATGCGGGGGAGCGTGAACGACGCCCTGGAGGGCGCATCTG
>JAAZYN010000986.1 GCA_014239625.1 Myxococcales bacterium
CACGACCGACGTGGGTGTGGCGGTCATGGGCTGGGACGGAGTGCTCCACGGTCCGCGCCGGGGTGGCGTGGACATCGATCCCGGGACCTTGTTCTTCAACTTCGGCAACCCCTTGGCGGCTCGCGGCAACCTCTACCAGGGCGCGGTCGACATCTTCGCGATGACCAAACTATTCAAGAGCCTCGTCATCGACGCCGCCACCAGCCCGACGGGTGAAGAGATCCGCATCGATCCTTCGCTGATCGGCCAGACCGGTCATAGCCAGGGGAGCACCTACGGACCCTTGGCCGCACCCTACGAGCCGACCATAAAGGTCAACGTGTGGAGCGGCGCAGGCGCGGGCTTGATGTTGAGCCTGACGGAGAAGACGTCACCTGTGAACGTCCCAGCGGGGGTGTCGATCGCGCTGTCGGAGATCAACGACCAGGGACTCGTCCCGGTGACCTTGCTGCATCCGGTGATGGGGTTGATTCAGCAACACTTCGATCCGGTGGACCCACTCAACCACGCCAAGTTCGCGCACCGCCTGCTGGCGGAAGGCCAGGAGCCCCAAGACACCTTGCTGATCTATGGCGTGGGCGACACCTTCACGCCCAACGCCACCACCGAGATCTTCGCTAACGTGCTGGGCGTCGATCAGGTGACCCCGGCGGTCGTCGAGCCGTTCTTCGTGCCTGTCGTCGACCCACCCGTCACGGGAAACCGGCGCTCCGGAGAGGCCACGGCCGGGGTGGTGGTCCACGCGCCGGATGGCTACGATGGTCACTATGTCCTGATGCAGAACGCGGCGACGATCACTCAGTATCAGCAATTTGTAGGCTCCTGGATCGCGACGGGCGCCCCGACCATCGTGGCGCCGTAGCTGGCCAAACCGACGGCGGCCAGGTTAAATCGCCGGTGTGAAAGTCCTCATCGCCGACAAACTCCCCGCCGAGGTCCGCGTCGCGCTCTCGCGCTTTGGCTACGACGTCGAGTTCCGACCGGACCTCACCGCCGACGACCTCCCCTCCATGCTGAGCGACTACCATGTGTTGGTGGTCCGCTCGACGCGGGTGACCGACGAGGCGCTCGCCGCTGGCGATCGGTTGCAGCTGGTGGTCCGAGCGGGCGCAGGCGTCAACACGATCGACACCCGGGCGGCGGCGGAGCGTGGAATATTCGTCGCCAACTGTCCGGGGAAGAACGCGGTGGCCGTGGCCGAGCTGACCTTCGGCCTGCTCATCGCGCTAGACCGACGCATACCGGACAACGTCATGGAGATGCGCGCGGGCCACTGGAAGAAGGGCGAATTTTCTGCGGCCCGGGGGCTGATGGGGCGCACCCTCGGCGTCATCGGTTTGGGCCCCGTGGGCCGCGAGGTCGTCAAGCGAGCCCACGCCTTCGGCCTCGGTGTGGTTGCTTGGAGCCGTTCTCTGGACGACGACCTGGCCCGCGAGCTCCAGGTGGAGCCCTGCGCCTCGATCACCGAGCTCTGCTCCAGAGCCGACATCATCTCGGTGCACGTGGCTCTCACCCCGGAGACCCACCACCTCATCGGGGCTACCGAGATCGCCGCGATGCGCGCAGGCGCCTTCGTGGTGAACACCTCGCGCGGGGGGATCGTTGACGACCAGGCGCTGGCGCGGGCTGTCGAGCAGGGCCGCATCCGCGCCGCAGCCGACGTCTTCGAAAACGAGCCTGCGACCAAGAGCGCGGAGTACAAACCCGAGCTGGCAGGTCACGGTGGCTTCTACGGCACGCATCACATCGGCGCCAGCACGCAGCAAGCTCAGGAGTCCGTCGCCAACGAGGTGGTGCGAATCCTCGAGGAGTTCGCGCTCCACGGCGAGGTGACCAACACCGTCAATGTCGCCCGCTCTACCGGCGC
>JAAZYN010000987.1 GCA_014239625.1 Myxococcales bacterium
CTTCATCCGATACGAGACGACGGACTCCCCGGCACTCGCGCTCGAGAAGATCCCCACGCCGGCGAGGAGCAGGGCGAGCAACCACACCCAGAAGGCCTGCGCGCGGCCTTTGGGATAGGGCTGGTGGGGCAGCACCCCCTTGAGCGGGCCGATGTTGACCGCCCCGTCGATTGCCGCCTCGAGCTCGTGACGGGGCAGGTAGCGCCCGACGAACCACTCGTTTTCCGTCCGGGTCCACTCGCCGGCCAGGCGGAACGGCTCGTGGACCGCCTCGACGTAGCGTGTCTCGTCGCCGACCTGACAGACCCAGGGCAGCTCGCCGACCACGTGGGTCACGCGCGAGGTGGCGACCTCGGTCTTGCGGAACTTTCGCCCCCGGAACATGAGCTGAGCGCCCGCGTCGTCGGGCCGCGCCAGCCGCGGCCCGTCGAAGACCCGCGCGCCGATGGTGCAGTGGTTGTTGTAGAAGTCGAGCCACAGATAGCCGCCCTCGTCGCCGAACAGCAGCTGCTCTTCGTAGGCGTATCCATCTTCGGTCGTGTAGACCACCCAGGCGACGGTCTGATAGCGCTTTCCCTCCCAGGTCAGCGTCTGGCCGATCCTCAGCGGCGGGTCGTAGTACGGTTTGGTCTCCTTGGTCGCCTGGACCTGCAGCACCTTGAGCCCGTCGCTGCTCACGCTGCTCACGCTGCCGCAGCCGGTGCACGTGACGCTCGCCGCGTCATCGCCGGAGCGCAGCGGCACCGCGGACTGGCAGTGTGGGCACGCCTCCGACCGCGGCTTGAGCGTCTTGTTGGTACCGCAGTAGGGGCACTGAACCGCCGCGGGGACGCCGCCCTTGGTCTCCACCTCCATGCCGGCGCCGCAGTTGCTGCACTTGAGCGGGCGGACCCCCTCCAGGGCCTGAACCCGCTCTCGCCCTTCGCCGACTTTGCGCGCCAGCGGGATGGAGTCCTCCATCCCCATCTCTTGACGGGTCCACTGCAGCTGGAGCTCACCGCCCCGCACGGGGCGGCCGATAAACAGCCGCGCCCGCTGCTCCTCGTCGATCTCCCAGGTGCCGCTCTCGCCGCTGTCGCCCTGCAGATCGACAAAGCGGATCGTCATCCCCGTGCGGACGACGAAGGGGAGCTCGCCCTCGCCGCCCTCCACCGTAGCGACGTCTTTTTCGACCACCTGGAAGGTCCCGCGCCCTTCGATGGAGGTCCCTTCGCCGACGCTCAAGCCGCCAAGCGACGCGTCGGTGGGCACCTCCGTCTCGAAGGTGATGTGGCGCTCGTCCTCGCTGAGCCAGCCGGGTTCACCGGTGGCCGTCATCAGGTACCACTCGTCCCAGTAACCGCGCGCGTACCCGTAGCGCACCCGGCCCAAAACGGTGAAGTCCTTGCCGTGGAAGGTCCCCATGGCGCCGACGAAGAGCTTGCTGCGGGGCGGAGGCAGCACCGACATGGTCCCGGCCACCTCTGCCGCCCGCTCGCCGAACGTCACGACCGAGCGACATGAGCCACACACGGCCATGTGACTGTGCCGTTTGTCGGCCGTGATCAGGTTTCCGCAGCTCGGGCAACCGATCGTCGGAGCGTTCGAGGAGGTCATGTGGCCGAAGGTACCCCTTTCTGGCGCGGCTTGCACCTCGCCCGACAACTGCTTGACAGCCGGGCTCACGGAGCCTACATAACCGGCGTTCACGGCTCCGTCGCTGGTGATCGCGGGCGATTAACTCAGTGGTAGAGTGCTACCTTCACACGGTAGAAGTCACTGGTTCAAATCCAGTATCGCCCACCACTTCTTCTTCTTGGGGGCTCTGGCCCCCGAGAATGTTGAATATAGCTGCAGTATCGGCGGTTCCAAAAGACTGGCCGTC
>JAAZYN010000988.1 GCA_014239625.1 Myxococcales bacterium
TGCTCGCGCTGCTCTTCGTCAGTTTCCGCCAACCGCTGGTCATCATCGCGAGCATCCCCCTGGCGCTCATCGGGACGCTGCTCGGCTTCTTCCTGGCCGACATCCCGTTCTCCTTCCCGGCGATGGTCGGCGTCATCGCGCTCATCGGGATCGTGGTCAACAACGCGATCGTGATGGTCGAGACCATGAACGGCCACGTGCGCGAGGGCATGGGCATCCGCGAGGCGGCCGCGGCCGGGGCCGCGGAGCGACTCCGGCCCATCTTGAGCACCACGCTGACCACCGTCGGTGGTCTCATCCCCTTGGCCGTGTCGAGCCCGTCGTGGATGCCGATCGCGATGGCCATCATCTTTGGGCTCCTCGGCGCGACGTTCATCGCCCCCATGGTCATCCCTGCCCTGTTCGTGCTCGTCACACCGGAGCCGTCACCGCAAACCTGACCCGTTTTGGACCGGGCGCCGCCAGCGCGGAGCTCGACAAGAGAAGGTCAACCACGCTCTCGAGCCCGCGTCCGCATGTCTTGGTGCGCCAGCTCTCGTCGTGCCGTCGCAGACATGGCATGCGCAGGCGGCACCAGCTGCTGGTCTCTCCACGACGCCAGGCTGCGCGGCCGCGCCGTTGGATCTGTTGGCGTCGTCACGATTGCCCGCCAGTCGTCGAACCAGCCGGCCTCAATTCAAGTCTGAGCAACCCAGCTCCCCGATCGGCAAAGCCCCGTGTAGCGCCATGCGACGTTGCACGCGGGACGCTCGCGTGGCGGGAGACCAGCTGTCGCCGAGGGAGCTCGCACCGTCACCGTCGACGCTCGGCGTTTGGGCGCGACGTGCCGAAGCTGCGCGACCCCGCGATGCTGCACAGCGGTTGCCACAGGTCTGGGGTCACGCCATGTGCAGCGCGCTGTGCAGAGACCACGGGGCTCGTGTAACTGCGGCGGCTTTCTTGCCGCCCCGCCGTGCCATGCCAAGATGCCAGCATGTCTCGTTCCGGCAGTGATTCATCGGCAACCAGGCAGTACTGGCTGCTCGGTGCTCTTGGCCTGCTCTTCGTGGCTCATAGCGTTCCCACCGGTTCGAGGTCCGGATGGGCGATGAACACCGCTCTGGTGGGCATTCTTCTGGCGGCGCTTTGGAGCACGGGGCGTGGCGGCTGGTCGACCGCGGTGGGGAGCGTGTTGGGCATCACGGGTTTCGTGGCGAGCTGGTTTGCCGCGGACGACCGCGTCGCGCTCATCGTCTTTCACGTGGCCTACCTCACCTTCTTCATCCTCATCGCTGGCCGCCTCTTGAGCTATGTGTTGGGCCCCGGGCGCGTCGACGGCACACGCGTGGCGGCGGCTGTGAGCGCCTACACGATCATCGGCCTGGCCGCCGGGTTCGTCTTCTCGTTCATGGCGATGTTTCGCCCCGACGCCTTCGGCGATGCCACCCCGGCGATGCAGGTTCGGGACTTCGTCTACTTCGGGTTCGTCACGCTCACGACGGTGGGCTACGGCGACATCACGCCTGTGTGGCACCCCGCGCGCTCGTTCGCGACCTTCGTGAGCATCGGAGGCCAGATGTATCTGACCGTGCTGGTAGCGCGACTTGTCGGACTCTCCCTGGCCCACGCCGAACCGCCCAGGGCCGTCGCCTCGCAGCCCGACAGCGGCGTCGAAGCTGGCATCGAGCCGTCTGGTTGAGACTCGGAGCTAGCTCCGGACGTCCTCCCGGAGCGTAGGTTCGGAACAGGTCCGATGGGCAAGCACCGGCTGGGGCGGGCGGTTCAAGCCTGAGCAGGGCGGCTGGGGGCCAAGTAAGCCGCGAAGTGTGGCTAACCCGCATTTCTCACCAGACTTCGGCTGCAACCTTCGGATGGGCAGGCGC
>JAAZYN010000989.1 GCA_014239625.1 Myxococcales bacterium
CTCATAGCCACCATCCTCGAGCACTCCGAAGACACCACGGCGCTCTTGGGGGCGCGGGACCCAGCCCGGGGACACGCGGCCCGTGAGACACTGTGTGCGTCGCAGCCCGGCTGGCGCGACCGCATCGCGGTGGTCCCGATCGACGTCAGCGATGACGCCTCGGTGGCTGCCGCTGCCGCATCGCTGGCCCAAGGGGGCCCACTGCATGGCCTCGTCAACAACGCCGGAGTCGGGCTCGGTGCCAACGATCTGGAGCAGATCCTGGCGGTGAACACCTTTGGCCCCAAGCGGGTGTTTGACGCCTGCACGCCGCTGCTGGAGGCGTCCGCACGGGTGGTCAACATCTCCTCCGCCTCGGGCCCGAACTTCATCGCCAGCTGCGAGCCCCCCCAGCGTCAGCCGTTGACCGATCCAGCGGTGACGTGGCGCGACATCGACGCGTTCATCAACGCCTATCGCGAGGCCGCGAGTCGCGACGAGCTCAAGGCGGTCGGTCTGGGCAGCAGCGCCTACGGCCTCTCCAAGGCCTGCCTCAACGCCTATACCGTGGCCCTTGCGCGGGACCACTCGAGCCTCATCGTCAACGCGTGCACTCCGGGCTTTATCGAGACCGACATGACCAGACCTTACGCGGAGTCCCGCGGCGTATCTCCCGAGGAGCTGGGTATGAAAGCTCCTCGCGAGGGGACGCGGGCGGCGATGCACCTTCTCTTCGGAGAGGTCGGCGCCAGCGGCTGGTACTTCGGCAGCGACGGCCATCGAAGTCCGCTCGATCGCTATCGGGCGCCAGGTGCCCCCCCCTATACCGGCACGTGACGTTACCCGGCCACGGATTGGTCGCCCTTGCGCGTCGCGCTCGTTCCCACACCAAGCGCTCGGCTCCGGCGATAGCCGGTGAGTCATGGGGCGTAGAGCGAGACCAAGGAGGGCTGGCGCTGAGATGGCGAGCCGGCGGGCAGACACAACCGTCGACCGCTGAGCTGCGACCCGAACGCGACGCCACCGCGCCCGTCCCCAGGGGCCACAGGGGCGCCTCTCCCACAGCGCCGATGGCCCCATCGGTCACGCATCGACGCCGGCGCCCCGAAAACCCGCGAAGCGACAGCGCTTTTGATGTACGCTCCTTCGGCGGGGCGGACAGGGTTAATCGGTCGCGCCACCGAGATTTCAGGAGCGTATCGATGTGTAGAGTCTCGATCCTTTCGTTGGTCCTTATAGCGACGACTTTCGGGTGCACAGAAAGCCCAGACGGCGCGGTGCAGAGCGGTGATGTGGGCGATCCGACGCCCGACACCGGGCAGCCAGCGGACACCGCCACGAGCGACGCGACACCGCCGCAGGACAGCACCGCCGCGCCGGACGCGCCGGCGCCGTCGGATACCACCGGCCCGTTGGACACGGGGTCGCCGCAGGACGCTGGCCCGCCCCAAGTCGGGTGCATGGCGGAACATTTCCTGGACCTGACCACCGCTGCCGGGGCGGGCCCCAGCTACGAGGCCGCGTGGGTAACCGCGACCTGCACCGGAGACGTCATGCTGGTGCAGAGCAACGGGATGCCGCACTATACGTTCGTGCCAGTGACCCCGAACGCGCTGGTGCCGGTCGCCTTCGAAGCGGAGCTGCCCCGCTACCCCGAGGTGGCCGCCCAGCCCAGTGACATCGCGCTGCTCGGCAACGTCGGGGTAGCCGTCAACGGGGCCGCGTTCTACGGACCCAACGAGGGGAACTTCCCCGACCCCTTCGGAGACCCGCAGCTCAACGCCATCACCGATGCGTGCTGGGGTCACACCGCGCAGGCGTATCACTATCACGCCCTCAAAGACGAGTGCCTGGGGCCAGGCAGCCTCGTGGCCGAGCCCTG
>JAAZYN010000098.1 GCA_014239625.1 Myxococcales bacterium
GCTCTGAGCAACCTTTCCCGCCAACACAGCGTAACCCGTAGCCGCCTGTGAATCGGGCGCCGCCACCGAGATCGGCTCGCCGTTGTCTGCGGCCACCGCGGTGATGCTGTCGAGGGGCAGCTGCGCCAGGACGTCCAACTTATGCGCCTCTGCGTGGGCCTCAATGCGGCTTTCCCCATAGATGTAGTGTTTGGTTTCGCACGAGCCGCACTCGAAATGGCTCATGTTCTCGACGAGCCCGAGGATGCGGGTGTGTGTCATCTCGAACATCTTGATGGCGCGCCTCACGTCAGCGAACGCGACATCTTGCGGGGTCGTGACGACCACCGCGCCGGTCAGCGGGACAACCTGCGACAGGCTGAGCTGGACATCACCCGTGCCGGGTGGGAGGTCGATGATCAGATAGTCGAGCTCGCCCCAGTAGACGTCGAACAAAAACTGCTCCACCGCCTTACCAAGCATAGGCCCACGCCACACCACCGCGTCATCGTCCTTGAGCATGAAGCCCATGGAGATGAGCTTGACGCCATAGCGCTCAAGCGGGGCGATCTTCTCGTCCGATGTCAGCGAGGGGCGCGCCCCTCGTAGGCCCATCATCGTCGGCATCGACGGACCATAGATGTCAGCGTCGAGGAGGCCCACCTTGGCCCCCGATTTCGCGAGGTTGACCGCCAGGTTGACAGCCACCGTGCTCTTTCCGACGCCGCCCTTGCCCGACGCCACCGCCACGATGTTGCGCACGCTGTCGAGCCGGCGCTGTGGGCCGCCGCCATGTTGATGCTTCGCCTGATCGCCCCGCGCCGCCTGGGTGCGCCGCACCTCGGCGTCCATGATGATCTTCAGACTCGTGGCGCCAGCCCCATTCAATGCCGCCTCCACGTCGGACCGGATCTTGTCCTTCAACGGACACGCGGGCGTCGTCAAGACGACTCGAACGCTCACAGCACCGTCCGCGGCCACCTGGAGATCGCGGATCATATTCAGCGTGACCAGATCTTTGCGGAGATCCGGATCGAGGACCGTCGAGAGCGCCGCCAGAGCGGATTGACGTGTGATCGAATGAGCCATTGTACACCCGTTGAACCAATCAGGAGCGGAACGTAGATCCCACCGGAGCGCGAAGCAACCGTATTCGGTGGCTCTGGTCTCGGCTCGAGGTCTCGAAGGCTCTCACCTGGACGCGCGGACGAGGCGCCCCGCCCCAGCGCCTCCTCGAGCGCTCTGATACAGGTGCGCGCCAGGGCGCTCACCGTGCGTCGAATTGAGGTCGTCGTCCGTGCCGCATCATGGTCCGGTCGTAGACGGCCTCCAGGGTGGCGCCATCAGGCCATGGGGGACCGCGCACGCCAGCGACGTGGGACGCCACCAGAGTGGACAGCGGGATCACGCTGAGCGCCCATGACGCAAGCCGGAGAGAGGCGCGCTAAAGCGAGGTCCCAACCGATCGGCGAGGTGCTCTGATGGGCGTCGACATGCTCGCTCAACGGCGAAGTCCAAGTTCTGGAAGCGTGGCGGCAGGCTCCCGCGGCGCTGTCACGTCGCGCCACGCCGATGACCGCGTTCAAGTCATCGGGCGCCAACGGTGTGGCGATGACGGTGAGATCCCGATCCGGGCGCGCTCCCGGGGGCTGCCAGGCGGGAGAGCCGGTGACCAGAGCGATCTGCATGTCACGGCTTTTCCGACTGAGCTCTTCGCCGGACGCGAGCCCGTCCACATCCATTCCCAACAGGTGCGGCTCGACCAAGAAACGTCGAATCGACGGTGCGGCAGCTGGTCCAACCCAGCCTCCGCCGTGCCCACGGCGACGACCTGAGAGGCCTCGTTGTGGAGCAGCCGGGTCATGAGCGTCCGCCGCTCGGGGTGACCAGGACGACGATCATGCCGTCGCCGACGTACGCCAAACCGGCCTCGGTGACGCTGGATCGTGGTATCCTTGGGACATGGCTCGGATCCTGCTGATGATGCCCCCGATGCCCCAGCCGATGGGAGCGCCTTATCTGGGCCAGCTTTACGTTGCGGCGAGCGCCAGAGCCGCCGGACACGAGGTGCGGTGTCTGGATCTTGCGGCGCCCCACGCCGCGCGAGGCGATCGCGCCTACGCGCAGGCGGTCGACGAAGCAGAGCGTTTCTCCCCGGACATCATAGGGTTGACACTGTTCACCTACGGCGCGGCGCGCGGCTATCGGCTGGCGCGGCAGCTGCGGCCCTACGCGAAGGTGTTGGTGGCAGGGGGCCCGCACGCCACCATCATCCCCGAGGAGCCCGTGCGCCAGGGCTTCGATGTGGCCATCGCCGGCGAAGGGGAGCACGCGATCGTCGCCCTGGCGGCAGCCGTGGACGCCGGCGGCGACCTGGGGACGGTACCAGGGGCAGTGCTGGCAGACGGGCGACGGGGACCTGTGGGAGGGATGCTGACCGGAGCGCAACTGAACGCTCTCCCGTTTCCGCACACGGCCTACGACTGTTACGACATGGAGCAGTACGCGCCCGGGGGACACGTCGTCAGCGGCGGGCTCATGAGCAGTCGCGGCTGCCCTGCTCGCTGCACCTTCTGCGCCAATTATGTCACGGGCCGCGGCTATCGCTGGCGGTCGACCGAGGACATCGTCGCGGAGATCAAGCAGCTGCGGGCGCGCTACGGCGTCCGCTCCGTGCCCTTCTGGGACGACGCGTTCACCGCGCGCCGCCCGCGGGTAAACGCGATCTGCGACGCCTTCCTGGAGACCCCGGAGCTCCAGGGCATGACGTGGAGCGTCATCACCCCGGGAAACATGGTCAAACCTTTCGATCTGGAGCGCATGCGCGCCGCGGGGTGCGTGTCCGTCAACTTCGGGATCGAGAGCGGCGACTACAACATCTTGAAGATCATCCAGAAGGGGCAGCGCCCCGACCAGGTTGTGGCCGCCGTGGAGGCGGCCAAGGTCGCAGGGATGCAGACCGTCGTGAACTTCATGTTCGGCTTCCCCGAAGAAGGCGTGCAGGAGCTGCAACACACGTTGGCGCTCATGGAGCGGCTGGCGCCCATGACCGATTATTTCAACACGCGCGGGGTGCTGGTTCCGTTTCCCGGGACGGCCGTGTACGACACGTGGCGGGACGCCTATCAGCTCGAGGGGTGGTGGTTGGACGAAGCCATGGTGCCACCAGAGCCACCCCAGGCCTCGTCGGACCCCCTCGACGGGATGCGTCGAGAGCGCGTGGACCCGGTGCTCGCGCGCAACTTCTTCCGCTACTCGCCCGCGGTCCGTGACATGATAGAGCGCTGCGTGAGGTTCAAAGCGGATCACAATCTGGGCACCGTGAAACGACTCATCAGCGCCACGGCAGCATGAACAACGTCGACCTCCGCAAACGAATCAAGCACATCGTCGTCGCGACGAACCTGAGCGACGGCGCGCGCCGCGCCCATGCCCATGCGGCTGCCCTGGCGAAGGCCTTCGGCGCCACCGTGACGCTGCTTCACGTCGACGAGTTCGCCTCGAGCCGGCTTCACGCCGTGGAGACGGCCGACTATCAAAAACCAAGCGTTCAGGAGGGGCGGATCCGGGAAGCCCTAGCCGACTTCGAGCGGCACGGCGTGGATGCGGCGCTCAAGATCGTGGAGGGGTTGCCGAAGGCGGCGATAAATCGCTGGGTGCGCGCCAACGGCGGGGACTTGGTGGTGATGACCAAGCGCAACCGCGGCCCGCTCAAGGAGCTGGTGCTCGGAAGCACGACCCAGCGCGTCCTGCGGCTGGTGAGCTCGCCGGCCCTGGTGGTCCACGAGGAAGACGACGCCGGCAGCGACGGCAGCTTGCCGTCCTACCGGTCGATCATGGCGGCGACCGACCTGTCCGACAACGCTGACCGTGGGATCCGCGCGGCCCTGAGCTTCGCGGACGTGACCGGCTCGGAGGTGACGCTGGTCCACGTATTGAGGATGCCTCGAATGGTGCCGCTGGGTGCATCAGGGGCGGCCTCGGCCGGCGGAATGCCGCACCAGAACCTTCGCGTCTATCGCAGCACGGCCGAAGCTCAGCTCTCCAAGAAGCTACGTGAGCTGGGGGACGTCCGGGCCAAACCCCTGCTCCTCATCGACACCAACGCCGGTGAGGCTATCTGCGGCGCGGCGGACACGGAGCGAGCCGACCTCATCGCGATCCCCACACTCGGCCGCACCGGACTCCGGCAGATCCTCCTCGGCTCCACGGCAGAGCGGGTCGCGCGGATCGCGACCAAACCGGTGCTGGTGATGCCGCGACCCTTCCTGGAGCACTTCGCCACCATCGACACCGAGACCTGAGCTCAGCGATTCGGTCCGGGCCGCTCGCGCACATCCACGCAGCTCCGAAGAGACCTCGGCAGGCGGGCAGGCTTCGCGCTTTCGCCACCGCATCAGGCGCCCTCGAGCTGCCGCGACGACTCCGGCGAGACGGCCGCGCTGGAGATCCGCAGCCCTCCCGCCAGCGGCCGTTGGCCTGGAGGTCTCGGGACATGGCCTGAACGGTCAGGCCAGCTGAGGCTCCAGGCTGCGGCGCAGGTCACTTCCGCCGCGCCGTCACGAGGGTCCACCGCGCCTTCAGCGGCGTCGCTCCCTCGACGCGCTCAGCGACATGGGCGAGAAACGCTGCGTGTTGCTCGTCGCCAGCGCCCGGCACCATGCTCGAGACGATCACCGGCTGCCCCATCCAGTCCAGATACTCAGCGGCCGTCCAGTCCCGCTCGAAGCGGTGGAGCTCGACGTCGTCGAAGCCCAGCCGCTCCATGGTACGCCGCAGCCGGTCGGGCGTAGCGAGCAACGCATGCACCGACCCGGTCGCCTCCGGTGCGGCCAGCCCCAGGTCCTCCCGGGCCCTCGCCACCGCGCTCGCCACCGCCACCGCGCCGGGGAGGGTCATGTGCTCCACGTCACCCAGATACTCGGCGGGGACGCTGAGGCCGAAGCGACCTCGACGCCTCAAGCAGCGACGCACCCGACGGAGCGCCACCTCGGGGTTGCGCTCCAACCAAAACGCGGAGCTACACAGGATCGCCGAAAACCCCGGTCCCAGTGGCATCGCGTCCAAAAGCGTGTGGGCATTTCGTTGCTCGAACGTGGCGCGCGGGTCGCTCACGAGCCGGGTCGCTGCGGCGACCATCCGCGGCGCTGGGTCGACCCCTACCACGCGGCCCTCCTCGCCCAAGCGCGCCAGGATGTGGCGCGTGACGACCCCCGTCCCGCAGCCGAGGTCGGCGACCTGCGCGTCCATCGGGAACCGGACCCTGTCCACGAGGGCCTTCGCGACGGCGTCATAATGCTGTGAGCGTTGGCAGAGGGCCTCATAATAGCGCGCCTGGACCTCATCCTCCCACGGTCCCGGATCGTTGATACCGGGGCTCACCATGTCGAGCAGCGCTCGTGGGACGGTCGACTTGCGGCCGAGGTCGACGGGCGCCCGGTCGTCGAGCACGATGACCACCTCGTCGGTGATCGCGGCGCGGAGGGTCTCCTCGCCGTGCCCGTCAGCCAGCAGCTGCCCCAGGGTCGGCGTGTATTGGATAGCCGTCAGCAGCTTCGCTCGCGGCGAGGTGTACGGCAACAGGATGGGCCCGTCACGCCCGGGGCCCAGCAGCACGTGGTTACGGGAGGCGTCGTCGACCACCACCGGATCGTTGGGCTCCTCCGCCACGCCATCCAGCGCGGCCTGCAACCAGGCCGGCTCGAAGGGGCTATGCAGAGACCCGATGTTCGGGTTGGGCCGGATCCGGTAACGGTCCCAAAGCGCTCGCGGCGGCGCCACCGCGGGCGTCAGGCGGTCGTACCAGCGCTTCGCGGGGTTCTCCAACCCGCTGTCGGGCCCCCAATGCTCCGCATAACGGGCGAAACACTCGGCGAGCAGCCCCTGGTTGACCGTGATCTTCTCCAACAGCGTGGCCGCCCGCACGGCCCCCACCAGCTCCGTGAGCAGGGGGGCTTGGCGGGGCCCGTCGACGGCGATCTCGAGGATGCCGCTCAGGACCGTGTCGATGAATGGCGCGATCGGGCTGCCGCTGGTCTTCACCTTAGAGACATAGGCCGCTATTCGAGCCTCACGAGACGCCGTCGGCTCGATGTCCGGGCTGTGCGTGGGACGATAACCGAGGGCGAAGACCCGGCGGTGACCCTCGACGTCCGTGGCGACCCGCTGGAGCCCCTCGGCAACGACCGCGTCGCTGGTCTCCACGTCGACGGTCTCGTCGCCCCGCAGCCGCTTGATGAGCTGGCCCAGCTCCGCGACGACGCCCGCGGCGGTCGGCTCTATAGCGCCACCCGACTCGTTGAACTCGGCCACCCTGGACGCCACGTCCTGGAGCGTGCGAACCGCACGGCGGGCCGCATGGACGGACGCCGGCACGAGGGCTGTCGGCGCCATCAGGTGCCCCACCACCTCGGCCGCGCGGGACGCGTATGCCGCCAGGGAGTCCGAGTAATCGCGCCCCACCTCGGCACAATGGTCGGCCCAAAGCCGCCGGGCGGCGCTGGTCACACGACCCCGGTGAAGTCGCGCGTAGTCACACGCCACTCCATGGTCCAGGCTGTCGACCGCCGGGATGATGAAGCGGCCGAGGCCCAGGCCGTGCCAGTACGCGTGGACCTCATAGCGCAAGGTGTCCACCGCGCTGGACGCAACCTCAGCGGCGTGGTCCTCGCGCAGGCGTCGACGGCGGACCTCCGCGTCGGCGGCGTCACTCTCGAGCTGCGAACACTCCTTACAGTCCGCGATGACCGAGAGTCCGTCGAAGGCGGCGTGACGCGCGCACGTCTCACGACCCAGCTCGGCGAGCCAGTACATCTGCCAGGCCGACACGGCGTGTCCGAGCCGGGCGACGTGGGTGAGCTCGTAGTCGGTGAGCGCCGGCCAAATGACGCCTCCGAGCAAGGCCTGCACGCACCCCTGGCTCAGCCAACGCGCGTCTTGCGCGGCGGTGTGGCTGACCATCGAGCCGTCGGACCGAGCGGCCCAGCCGTGTCCGATGCCCTCGGCGGCGAGAGCGCTTCGAGCGACGACGTACTCCTCGTCGTGGGTGTCGAACCGGCGCCAGCCCGCGGCAGGGGCGCCCACGTGACGTTCGAGCCGCTCGAAACCCACCACCCCCGAGTTGTAGCCGAGGATCATGGCGTGCCGCTGGAACGGCGTCCGTAACAGCCCCTCGGCTTCAAAACCGAAGGCCGCCGCCACGGCCTGCTCGGCGTCAGCGTCGCGAGCATCTTCCAAGGCCGCGGCGACGTCGAGGATGGTCCGCGCCGACAGCTCGCGCGCGAAGGTGACCAGCGGCTCTTTGGCGAGGTCGTCAGCAATCACAGTCGTCGATGTCACCTTCGGTACCGCCGTCTCCGATCTCTTGCCCGCGAGGAGGCGCCGATGCTACACTGCCGCTCCGCTGTTGTTAAACGCAGTCGAACGTGTGCGCGCTGGACGACGATCGAGGTCGAACATGCCTGGACTTTCGCCCATCAACATTCTCGCTGACCTGACCTTCTTCGCCGAGGGGCTCGGGCTACCCACAGAGTGGAAGCAGCCGCAAGGCGACCCCGACGCAGGGCACTACTCCGACTCGCATTCGATCGCGGAGAAGATCGCCATCCCCAAGCTCATCCCGCCGTGGTTCAAGAACGCCAGCGGCACGAAGTTTGGCCAACAGTCCGCCGACGACATCGGCGGAAAGTTCAAGGACTTCGCATACGACGCCATCGACGCGGTGAAGTTCTCCCACCAGATGTGGAAGCTTCAGGCCAAATTCAAAGACCTGAAGGTCTTGGCCGTGTGCGCCATCGGCACCCCCGGCTGCCTCGACGGCCCCGAGCTCAAGAGCAACATCAAGAACTCGCCGACGCTCGCCAAGTACGCCGTAGAGAAAAATGAGAAGGCCTACGCCAAGGCCGTCTCCGAGGGCGTGAGCGAGCAGTTCAAGAAGTGGCAGGACAAGGTTATGGTGCCGGGGCTTCCCTGGTATCCGGCCTTCGCCGCATTCCCCGGGCCGATGGCGCCGCCCATGCCCAACGTCCCTATGCCGCTGATCGCCTGTATCTCCGCCATGATGGCCGAGATCATCGTGCCGAGTAAGCTGGGTGACGCGATGACCGGCAAGCTCGGGTCGGGCCAGAAAGACGAAGACCCTGACAAGCAACATGAAGCCCTGTTCAAGGCTATCGGCACCGTCCTGGCGCTGGCCTTTTTGACGTGGCTGCCGTCGCAGCAGGTCATGCTCGTCATGGGCAAGGGCCCGATACCGACCTTCGCGCCGCCCTATGTGCCGGTCGGACCCGTGCTGGGAGGCGACAACATCGCGACGCCAGGTCACCTGATGACCTGATACGCCGGGGCCCTTGGGCAGAGGCCTCGCCCCGCCGATCAGAGCCAGCGGTCAGGTGCCCCACGGGACGCTCCCCCGGGCACACCGGCCACCTCCCGACGGGCGCGGTGGCTGCTGAGGTGCGTGTCGTCCACGTCAGGCCGGGCCGCTCGCCGAGATCACCCTCAACCACCTGCAGCCCGGCCGACGGCTGGCGCCGGGGTGAGGCGCCTGTGACGCAAAGGCGCTTTGAGCAGGCCGACACAATGGCTGCATCCGCGTCGCCGGGGGACGTCCTTGACGCCGGATCTTCCGGGCTCGTACCGTGCCCCATCTACCATGAGGATCTCTACCATGCGGTACCGCTCCGTATCGTCCGCGTTGGGTGCGGTCGCGTTGCTCATCGGCTGCCAGCCTTCCATCCCCGCGCCCGGACTGGTGAGCGACGTAGCTCCCGGCGCTGACACGCTCGACGCGACGCTCGACCTCCCGGCGCCTCCAGCGCCTCCAGCCTACCCAACCGACAACAGCGCGCCTACCGTGACGCTCACAGCCCCATCGAGCGGAGCGGT
>JAAZYN010000990.1 GCA_014239625.1 Myxococcales bacterium
CCAGTACGACTCGGCCGGCTCCGGTCCGCGCCACGCGCGTATCACCTACCCCTCCTGGGTTTCGCTCGAACTCTGGTGAGAAATGCGGGCTAGCGTCGTGTCACGCTGGTTCGTGTCCGGCCCGGGTGTCTGTCTCGTCGGTAGAACAGCAAACCCTCGAGAGGAGCCATTCGGCTCGGTCTCTCGGCGCGTCTGGCTCGGGCGAGCTACGGAGCAGCCGGGTTGCTCTGGACGGTGAGCTTTACCGAGCCCGACTCGGCGTCTTTGGGCAGGAGCAGGACCGTGGCTGTTACGCCGCCGGCGATGACGACCCCGATGATGGTCCATGGCCACCACTGCTCGTACCAGGGGGTCGGAATCTCGAGCAGGCTCATCCGCAGGTTGGTGGTCTGGCCGTCGAGGATGAACGTCTCCTGATACTTGGGGTAGTAGCCTTCCGCCCGCATCGAGACGCCGCGCTTGCCCACCACCACGCCCTCGAAGGGGCTCGCGAGGGGGTACTTGACAGCTTTCCGCTTCGCCAGAACGACCGAGCCCTCGTCCACGTTCGCCTTTACGAGTAGCGATCCCTTCCCACGGAGCGGCTTGCCCATCAGCTCCCAGGCCGCAAATCGCAGCGCCAGCGGGAGGTCGGACTCGACCCCGCGGAGCGACTGGGAGGACCGATGGACGACCTTGGCGTCGTGCACGTCCATCAACTTGAGCATGATGACGTGAGCCTCGCCGAGTTTGCCCACACTTCCGCTGACCAGGTAGTCGACGCCCAGGGCCCCGCCGATCTCGACCAGGCACGAGGTGTCGCTCTTGCATTGCAGGACCTGCTTTTCCGCCTGGAAGCGCAGCATCGTCTGGATTTCGCCACGACTGATGACGCTGAGTCCCTTGAACTTTTTGAGCTCCAGCGACAGGAGCTGGGTCAGGTTGGTGGCCACCACTTTGTCTACACCGTGGGCCTTGAGGTCGATGACCGCGGCCTTCGTGCCTTCAGGCGCGATCTTCATGGCGAACTGCGCCCGTGCTTTGGCGCCACCCAACCCCATGAGCCGGTCCGCGGCCTGGCGGAGCGCTACAGCCAGGGCCGCCGGTTTGTCCGCTTCTGCGGACTCGGCGCGCTCTACCGTGGTGGTCTTGGTGTCGGCGAGCTTCAGCGTGGCGACGTAGGTGTCGCCCAGCCGCCCGAGGTGCCCGGTGATGACTTTGTTCGCCTGGATGGCGGTCTGGAGCGCCGCGAGGCAGCGCTGCTGGTCCTCGCACATGAGGACCTTCTTGTCCTTCTCGTGCCGCATCATGACCTTGATCTCGCTCTCGCCCAGAATCACCAGGTTGGCGGCCTTCCCAAGGTGAATGAGCAGATCGTCGCTGAGCTGCCCCGCCAGCGCTTTGAGCTTTTTGTCGGCCGCCTTGAGCTTGTAGACGACGACTTTGATTTTGCCCTTCTTCTTCTTCGGGGCGGCCTCTCCAGCGATTCCTGGCGGAGCCATGAGCAACAAAGCGCCCATGAGCGCCGGGGCTATTCCGATCCGCGGCATAACGTTCTCCCGATGAGTATGAACTTCCCGTCTCGCGGGTCTGAAGTCAACGGCGCCACCTCTTTGGGGGTCGCTGAGCGCCAGCTCGAACGTGCTCACAGCGGTCCCGCCGTGCATCGCCCTGTGGCCGCGGTCGCGTTCCCGACGACGCGCTGGAGCTTCTCGTCTCCGCAGACAGGCTGGGGCGTAGACAGCTCGCATGGCAAGCCTTTCCGTCGGCTGCCCGGGGCCGCCGAGCCGGAGCCTGGCACGGACCGGATGCTGGCAACGTCGTACTCCACGTCGACTGACTTAACCCGCATTTCTCACCAGACTTCGGCTGCAACCTTCGG
>JAAZYN010000991.1 GCA_014239625.1 Myxococcales bacterium
CCGGTCGTGGCGCCCGGGAAGCTGATCAGAGGCAGACCGCTGGCGATGTCAAAGCTCTCCGGATCGACCGTGAACTCGCCGTTGCCGGCCTCCGCGGTGGCGAAGTCCCACGCGGGCGTGTCGACAGGATCGCCGTAGAAGCCGTTGACCGTCAGCTCGCTGTCGTCGTTACCATCGTAACCGGCCCACTCGAGGAGAATGACGAGCGAACCCTCGGCGATCTGATCGTCGAGGATGGTCTTGAGATCGATGTCGCCCAAGAGACTCCCGAGGCCGCCGGCGAGAGCGCCGAGCCCGTTGTCTTTGTCAGGGTCTCCGTTGGCCTGACCGGAGTCGAGGTCGAACCCGCACTCGGGCACCGTCGCGTCGATGCCGCCGATGACCATGTGGTGGATGAGGCTGCTGGTGCCACTGAAGCTATAGTCCCCAGGGTCCACGGGGGTCACACAGCCACTGGACGTGGTGCAGACCTCCGTAGCGCTACAGACCGTCTCGTTGGCGACCTCGTAGGTGCACCTGGGGGTGTTGTTGTCGTTGGCGCAGGTCCCCCCGTCGTAGGTGATGTAGGTGTTGGCGTCGCTGCACTCCGGGTTGCGGCCCGGGCACGTGAAGTCCGCGCACGGATCGGGCGGGGCGTTCTCGCAGTTGTCACCTTGCCAGCTGCCGACGCAGTTACACACCGCCGCGCCGTCATTGTTGGCGCAGCTGCCGCCGTTTTGGCACGGGTTGGGGTCGCAGGGGTCGACCAACGGGATGTCGGGGCCGCTCGCGTCAGGCGGCGTGTCCGCCTCGCCCACGGTGTCCGAGCCAGCCACGTCGGTGGTCACCGTCGTGTCTCCCTGGGCGACCACCGAGTCAGGGCAGCCGCCGAGGCCAAAGGCCGCGACGCACAGCGTCAGAAAAAGATTAAGGTTGTTGTTGCCCATCCTGGTGCTCTCCTGCAGCGCGAGTTCGCCCCTACATCAAGCAGCCTTATAGTGAGTCTTGGGCGACGGCTCAAGCCTCAACCCTGCGCGCCGATGGCGAAGCGCTTTTTTCTCTCACGCCGAGCGCGTTCGTCGGGTCAATGTTGCTCGTGGTCACTGGCGCGCTCCATTCTGAGCCGCTCCTCGAGCTTCTGGAGGCGACGCTCCAGACTCCGCGTCTTCGACGCCGCGTCCTCCAGCTCGCGCTTCAGCGCGCCCCGGCCCTTCGCCGCAGCGTTTTTCCGCACGGAAGCCAACGCGCGCTCGGCCTTTCGACGTACCCGGGCGACCCTCTCGCGCCCGATCATCGCCCGCAACGTCTGCTGGCTCGCCTTTCCCGCCAACGCCTCGAGGCCCGCGATCACACCGCGGCGCACGCGATCGCTCGAATCCCTGGTGTGCCGCCGCAGCACGCGGCGCGCCTCGGCCGCGTGCTTCGGATAACGGGCGCCGATCCGGCCCACCGCAGCGAGGGCGCTCTCCCTGAGCCGGCGCGGGTGGACGTTGGAGCTCAGGTCACGGACCTTCGCGAAGGCCTTCGGCGTGCCGGCGTTGGACAGCCCGGCGACGGCACCCTGAGCCACCACCTCCCAAGGCGACCGCAGCGAGGCGGCCAGCTTCGACAGGGTGCTCACAGAGCCGCTGCCAGCCACCCGCCCATACGCGCGGGCCGCCGCGGCCACCACCTTGTAGGAGATGTCGTCGTCGATGAGGCCTTCGAGCAGCGGCTCGAGCCGCTTGTCTCCGGAGTAGTTCTTCACCAGCGCCCCCACGGCCGACGCGCGGACATCCGACGCGCGATGCTTGGACGCAAGCCGTAGCAGCGCTTGGACCGCCTCTTCGGTGTTGTTTTTGCCGAGCGATGTTGCCACCTCACGCCCGACGAACCTGGCGGC
>JAAZYN010000992.1 GCA_014239625.1 Myxococcales bacterium
TGACGAGTTTTCGGAGCTCGCGCGGGTCATCAGCATGATGGGCAATTTTGGGGTCAGCTACACCTACAACGACGACTTCAACTGACAGGCCGACCCTTCGGTACAAGGGGGACCTGCCTTGGTTTCAGTCCTGGGTCGACCGATGGCGAGCGTCGGCTCCGGCGGGATCGGAGCTCCTCTTCGAGCACGATGCTCGGGCCGAGCACGACTTCGTCTTCCTGGAGCCCGAGCAGGTGGCCGTCGCCACCGGTGACCGCGGCGACCTGCTGCCCAACTCCGAGAGCACCGGGGCCGAAGCGCTCGCGAGGCTGAGGCGTCATCTGGGCAGCCCGGGCTGGCTTCGCTGCTGGTCGACGGTGGCCGGCGGGCCGACGGCGCTGAGGGCGCATCACGCGTTGTTGTTTCGGTGGCCACGCCTCTGGGGTGAGCTGTCGTGGGCCTTTCACGGCCGCGACCTGCGCGCCCCGACTTACGTGTGGTCGGGTTGGTTGTTCATGCGCATGCTCGGGCTGTGCCTGCTGTGCGCCACCCTCTCCTGGTGGTCGCAGCTCGCAGGGCTTGTGGGCGAGCAGGGGATCTTGCCGGCCGGCGAGTGGCTGCAGCGGGTCGTCGAGCATGGCGCGGCGGAGGGGTGGACCGACGGGCAGCGGATGCTGAGGGTCCCGACCGTGCTCTGGCATGGGGCAACGGACGGCTATCAGCATGCCGTCGCGCTGATAACGACGCTGGCGTCC
Organism: Myxococcales bacterium; assembly: GCA_014239625.1. Taxonomy (GTDB): domain Bacteria; phylum Myxococcota_A; class UBA9042; order PHBI01; family JAAZYN01; genus JAAZYN01. Next base: position 735 of record JAAZYN010000992.1, read on the forward strand.
CTGCTGGTGGTGCTCAACGTCGCCGAGGGCTGGATGCTGCTGGTGGCGTGGGCCGGCTACCTCTCGCTGATGACCGTGGGGCAAGTCTTTTCGGGCTATCAGTGGGATGCGTTGCTGCTGGAGGCGGCCTTCGCTGGCCTGTTTTGCGCGTCGTGGCTGTCCATTCGACCCAGGTCGCGTGGTGACAGGCGAGAAGGCGAGATCGGCCTGTGGACCGTGCGCGTGCTGATCGCCAAGCTCATGTTTCTGTCGGGCCTGGTGAAGCTCCAGTCCGGTGACGTGACCTGGGCCAATCACACGGCGCTGGAGTATCACTACTGGACCCAGCCCATCCCGGCGGCGACGAGCTGGGTGGCCCATCATCTGCCCGCCGCCGTGCACGAGGCCACCGCTTCGCTGACCCTGGCCGTGGAGTTGGTGCTCCCGGTGGCCGTGTTCGGGCCTCGGCGGTTGCGGCTGCTGGCGGCGACCATGTTCATCGCGCTCATGATCGGGATTGGTGCCACGGGCAATTACGGCTTCTTCAACCTGCTGACCGTCGCGCTGTGCATCCCGCTGCTCGACGATCGTGCGCTTCGCCGCTTGATTCCTGCGCGGTGGAGGCCGCCCCATGGGCCGCCGCCGCGGCGACGTTCGCACACCCGCCGGTGGGTCGCGTGGCCGCTTCGGATCTGCGCGGCTGCCTTGATCGCGCTGTCCATCGGTCGGGTCTGGCAAGCCGCCGATCCACAGGGCGTGCCGGACTGGCTGTCAGAGGCTCATTCGGATCTCTCCGCGCTCCACATCTCCAACCCCTACGGATTGTTCGCCAGCATGACGTTGGATCGGCCGGAGATCCGTATCGAGGGCTCCCGGGATGGGCACGTCTGGGCGCCGTATGTGTTCGAGTACAAACCGGGGCCGGTGGAGCGGAGCCCCGTGTTCATCGGGCCACACATGCCGCGGCTCGATTGGCAGATGTGGTTCGCGGCGTTGCGGGGCGAGTGTGGTCGCACCCGCTGGTACGTGCCGCTGCTGCGGAGCCTGCTTCAGGGGCGACCCGAGGTCACCGCGCTGATGGCTCCGAACCCCTTCACCAAGTCGCCGCCGACGTATATCCGCAGCACCCTCTACGACTACTACTTC
>JAAZYN010000993.1 GCA_014239625.1 Myxococcales bacterium
AAGGCCCGCCTGGAGCTATCCGGGCTACGCGTCCTGCGGCCCCCGCCGGCGTTGGTCAAGGCCGGCCCACGCGCGCTCTTCGAGCGCATCGCCGATTGCCTGGCCCCGGGCGTGGAGACGCCACCGGCGGGCCAGGAGTCGCTGCGGGTCGAGGACCACAAGGAGGTCCTCGACGTGTTCTCCGGTGGGCTGGTCGAGCGTCTGCGCGAGTCGTCCCGGGGCGACGACTGGGTCCTGCTGCTGCCCCACCCGCAGAGCCTCGGCGCCGCAGGGCTGTATGTCCTGGCGCGGCTCATCGAGGCGCGCTGCATCCGGCGCGCTGTGCTGGCCGGCGGGCGCGGCGACTGGCGGCTCGGCCGCGGCGTCGACCGGGACGTGACGAAGCACTTGGTGCCGCCTCCGGGGCCGGGTGAGCTGGTCCGGTTCCTGGAGTGCTATGGGATCGGTGACGTCATCCCAGACCCTCTGCGCGAGGCGCTGCGGCAGCGCGCTCAGGATGGCGCTAGCGCGATCCGAGCGTTGCTGGAACAATGGATCGAGGTGGGCGTCCTGGCCCATCAGAAGACCCGCTGGCGATGGGTCTCCGAGCGGGTCGTAGCGGCGCTCGACGCGCCGGATATGGACGACGCCTGGTCCCAACGTTGGGCTCGTCTCACCGATGACGCCAGACGCACGCTGGTCTGGGTCGCCGCTCTCGGGGGCAGCGCGAGCCGCGATCAGCTGCTCACCATCGGCTCGGGCCGCAGAGTGTGGAGCCCCCTCGAAGTGGGCGGCTGGCTCGGCGGCCGCGACGGAGGCCTCGCCCTGAGCGAGGGCAACCTGCGCCGGATGCGGTCCGGCGTGTGGGACGGGAGCGTCCCTGACGCCGCCACCCGCGAGCGCGCCGTGACAGTGCTCTCGGGGCGCCACGACCCGGCCTCTCAGGACAGCCTGGCTGGCCATCTTGCGGCCTTGGGACGCGCGGCGGAGGCGGTCCAGGTGTGGGTGACTGTGGCCCAGCACTGGGAACGCGCGCTGGCCCCAGTGGCCGCCGCTGCGACCGCTCTGAAAGCCACGCGCGCCGCCTGTGAGGCGCCAGCGTCCCTACCCGGGGCGCTGAAGACCGCAGGATATGCGCTCCGCCTCTGCCTCGCCGCGGCGGACCGAGGGGGGTGCGATGACGCCCTGAACTCGGCCCGCGCCATCGCGCGGCAGCGGGGGACCGACGAGGCCGCGTTGCGGTTTGCGGTCCTCGCGGCTCGTGCCCACGCCTATCTGGCGCGCCCCGAGCCGTCCCTGCTGGCCGCCGCAGAGGCCACGCGGCTGTTGGGCACGGCCCCTATCAAGGCATCTGTGGACGCGACGGAACGCAGCTGGCTCGCCTTCGACGTGACCCTTGCCAGGGGCACCGCGCTCAATCAGCAGGCCGAGGCGCAGGAGGCCACCCAGGCGTTGCAGCATGCAGCCAGGCTGGCCGAAGAGACCTTGCGCGACGACCACGCTCTGGGCCGCGTCAGCAACAACCTGGGGATCGCCTATTTCAACCTCGGCAGGTTCGCGGATGCAGCCGAAGCATGGTCAAAGACGGCCAACGCCAAGGAGGCCTGCGGTGACCTCCGGGGCCGACGGATCGCCCTGTCCAATCGGGGGCTGGCGCTACGCGAGCTGGGGCGCGTCGTGGAGGCCTCGCAGCTGGCTCGAGAGGCGTTGCAGATCGCGCAGCGCACCGGAGACCGGCCAGGGCTCGCGATGGAGAGCCCTTCGAGCGCCTCCAACGCGCTCTCCGCGGCGCTTGCGCAGCTCGGCTTTCGGATGGGTCGCTTCAAGACGGGCACGCCACCGCGGCTGGTGCGGGGGTCGGTCGATCTCGGCCGCTTCGA
>JAAZYN010000994.1 GCA_014239625.1 Myxococcales bacterium
CCACGCCGCAGACCGCCGCCCCCACAGAGGGGGGGTGTAAGGGCGGCTCCGGCGGCCCCGCTCCGCTCGCTGGCGGGATCCTGTTCATGCTCGCGATGACGGTCAGACGCCGCGCTGGAGCGCACCGATGACGCCCGCCTATGGACCCCTGGGGACCCCACTGGACCGCGCCGGAGGCCCCGCCTGGGCCCTCCGGCGGCGGCTGTGGCCCGGCCGCCGGGCTCACCGGGCTCCGGTCGGCTGGCGTGACGGTTGGCGACGACCACCTCACCGGCCTCCGGTCGGCGCCAGCCCTGTCGGCCCTTCGATCCCCGTGGTCTTGACGGGACGGTACGGCCACGCGGATGAGCCGGTCAGTTCCGAGGCAGCTCCGCCGGGGTGATGGTCACGGGGACGTCCAGCGCCACGCCCGCGGCGCTGAGCGTGATGGTCGTCGTCCCCTCACGGAGCCCCTTGAGATAAAATACCCGGTTGTCGTCGAGTAGACGCGTGGCCTCGGCGTCCAACGGGAGCGCGTCCTCTCCTTCGCTCCAGGGCGGCGGCACGACGCTGGCCACGCCATCGTTGACCAGCGTCACGTCCAGCGGCTGGCCGTCGTTGCCCACCAGCCAGCGCCCCGCGGCGTCGTACACGAAGGCGACGATGGTGCGTGTGGAGCCAACGGGCAGCCGCAGCGGGATCCCCAGCTCCCCGGTCTCGACGGAGAACGCCCCGAGACTCCGAGCCGCTCCAGCGTCGACCACAGCCAGGGTGAAGGTGCCGCCACCGACGGCGCTGATGACCACCTCCTCAGCGGCACCACCTGCGTGCGCCACGACCACGTCGTTGGTGCGCCCACCGGCGGCAGAGACGGTGACCGCCTGCGCCGGAGCGGCGCTCCAGCCAGCCACATCGTAGCCTCGGAGCTCGCGACCCTGGGCGTCCTGGAGGAGGGCTCGCAGCCGGAGCTCGCCATCGGGGAGCAGACCCACCCCTCGTTGTGCGACCTGGGCCTCGATGTCCGCCGTGCCGGGCGACAAGTCCGCGGTCAGATTGAACGGCTGTATGCCGCTCCAGTGGCGGATGCTCGACGCGGCGATGGGGGCGACCTCGAGGGTCACCGCCCCCTCCAAGCCCCCGGCGCTGCGCACGACCAGGTCACTGGTCCCGACGCGCTGAGCGCGAAGGGTCAGCGAGTGAGTGGTCGGGGCGTCGTCGATGACCTCCCATCCAGACGGATCGCCAAAGGACACCTCGCTGACGCTCACCAGGCTCCCACGGTGCCGCACGTCGATATCGAGTCGCGCGCCGTTCGCGAAGGGCTTGTCGAGACTGGCGGCGCCCTCGCAGCCACCGCCGGCGTCGCTGAGCACCAGCGACGGGGCATCCAGCTCCTGAGGACATGCTGGGGCGCCCAGACCAAACGCCAAGGTGGCGATGATGGCCACCTGTCTCGATCGCTGACCGAACTCGTCGCTCGTCATGGCCGCACTCCGGACGCCATTGTAGATCACCTCGAACCTGAGGCCACCAGCAAATGCAAGAGCCGTTCCACCGCCACGTTCTATCCCCGAGGGCCCGCGCGACCTCGTCAACACCGCGCAACACAGGACCGGGCTCCTCCATCGCTGCACGCCAGCCCCGACCCCCGACCGCGCTGTCCATCCACCGTCCACGGTAACCAAGCTACCGATCATATAACTCGACGCGTCGCTGGCTAAGAATATTGCGGCGCCCTGAATTTCTTCCATGTTTCCCCATCGCTCGAGGGCGACGGCACCGACGATGAACTTCTTGGTCTGTTCGTCTTCGGCGATTGGAATATTCATGGGTGTTAAGAATGGCCCCGGGCAAATAGCGTTGCAGGTGATTCCGAACG
>JAAZYN010000995.1 GCA_014239625.1 Myxococcales bacterium
GCGGTGTAGACAGGATCCAGGACGATTCCATCGCGCCGAGCCACATCGCGGATCAACGCCAGCTCGTCGGGCGTGCTGAGCCCGTAACCGCGCCCCTGGAAACCGTCGAAAAACCCGAAGTCCTCGACGTCCAATGGTTTCAGACCATAGGCATCGGTGGCATCAGCGGCGATCTGCATCACCTTTGTGCGGAAGGTGTCGGCGTCGTCGCAGACGGGCACGCCGATCACCCGGACGCCTGCACCGAGATGCTTGAAGCCCTGCGCCAGACCCGCCAGCGTGCCACCTGAGCCGACCGCGCAGATCACCGTCGCGGGCAGCTGCTGCCGACACTGGGTCACAATCTCGTGCGCAGCGGCCACGTATCCGAGGGCTCCCAGTGCGTTGGAGCCCCCCTCGGGGATGACATAGGGGCGGTGACCCTTGGACGTCAGCTCCTGCGCCAGGGACGCCAGCCGCGCGTCACGGTCGAGGTACTGCTCCGGCGTACACAGGTGAAGCTCCGCTCCCGCCAGGCGGTCGAGGAACACGTTGCCGGTAGCCGGGGTCGGCAGGTCGCCAGGTTGGCCGTTGGGCGTCCTCAGCAAAAGCACGGGGGTCATGCCGACCTCCCGCGCGGCGAAAGCGGTCGCCCTGCAGTGGTTGGACTGAACGCCGCCGGTGGTGAGCATGTGAGTGCACCCGAGCTGAAGCGCGTGCCGGGTCAGGTACTCCAGTTTCCGGATCTTGTTGCCGCTGACGTGGCTGCCGGTCAGGTCGTCGCGTTTGACTCGGAGGCGGATCCCAAGAGCCGCCGACGCAGCCCGAAGCTCCTGAACGGGGGTCGGCTTGAGCGCCAACGGTACGTTCTGGACGATGGTCATGTCGGGGAGGGGTTTTGTGGGGTCGGCTTCGTTCATGGCACACGTCTCTGTTGTCGTCGGTGGCCAACGGTACTAAAGGTTGGTTCGGTTCACACCCTGTGAAGGAAAGCTCTATGTCGACAACAGTCAGGCCGCGAACGCTCAAAGGGTTCCGGGACTATCTGCCAGCTGTGGAGATCCCGCGCCAGGCCATGCTTCGACGCATCATCGAGGTGTTCGAAGGGTTCGGCTTCGGACCGCTCACGACTCCCGCCATCGAATACTCCGAGGTGTTGCTCGGCAAGTACGGTGACGAGGGTGACAAGCTCCTCTACCGCTTTCGAGACAACGGCGATCGAGACGTCGCCCTGCGCTACGATCTCACGGTCCCGCTGGCCCGAGTCGTCGCCGAGCACCGCCCGACGGCCCCGTTTCGGCGCTACCAGATCGCGCCGGTGTGGCGCGCAGAGCGACCTCAGAGGGGCCGCTTTCGCGAGTTCATGCAATGCGACGTGGACATCGTCGGCGAGGCCTCCATCCGCGCGGACGCCGAGTGCATGATGGTAGGCTTGTCGGTCCTCCAAGCCTTGGAGGTCCCCGGCTACGTCATGCGCGTCAACAATCGTAAGATCCTGGACGGTATGATGGAACGCGTCGGCGCGCAGGGAGCCGACAAAGCGACGGTCCTCCGGGGCGTCGACAAGCTCCCGAAGATCGGACGAGACGGGGTCGTCGCCGAGCTCGAGGCGGGGACCTCCCTGGATACCGCTGACATCCAACGGCTGTTCGAAGTTCTGGAGCGGCCCGTGACGGGTATCGGCGAGCTCCGTGAGCTTGGCCACATGTTCGGCGACACCGGTAAAACCGGGGTCACAGAGCTGGTCACCCTGCTGGAGATCGTCGAGGCGGCCGGCTATTCGGGGCAGGTCGAAGTCGACCTGAGTATCGCGCGCGGCCTCGACTACTACACCGGGACGATCTACGAGACCTTCGTCAGGGAGCGCGAGAGCTAC
>JAAZYN010000996.1 GCA_014239625.1 Myxococcales bacterium
CCAGCACCTGATAAATCCTCTGTTTCAGGGTGGGTGCACGGGGTATGTCGAGGCTCTTTCGCTCATTGCTCACGAGGCGAAAGTGAACATGGGGGAAGCCGAGGGCGAATCGGTTCATCAGCGCGGAGATGTGGCGGACCTCGGTGCTGGCGCGTTTCAGAAACTTGAGGCGCGCGGGCACCGCGTAGAAGAGACCTCGAACCTCGATCCGAGTACCGATGGGCCCACTGTCGTCACGAACAGCTGGCGTCGCGCCGCCTTCGATGACCACTCGGGTCGCGACGTCGTCGGCCTCTCGTCGGGTGATCATCGAGAAGCGACTGACCGAGGCGATGGACGGGAGCGCCTCACCACGAAACCCCAGGGTGTCGATGGCGCTCAGATCGCCGGATGTTCGGATCTTGGAGGTCGCGTGCCGCTGCACCGCCAAAGTGGCGTCCGCGCGCCCCATGCCGTTGCCATCATCGACGACCCGGATGAGCTCACGACCGCCATCGAGGACCTCCACGAACACCGTCGCCGCTTCCGCGTCCAACGCGTTCTCGACGAGCTCTTTGACCACCGAGGCCGGCCGCTCGACAACCTCACCGGCGGCGATCTGGTTGGCGACGGCCTCGTCGAGCAGGCGGACGATGCTCGTCGTCACTCCGGCCCCTACTTCACCAGCCGGAGCGTCGGCCGCTTTACCGTCGCAGGCTCTACTGCCGTCGGGCCGGCGGGGCCGACGGCCGCCGCGAGGTCGTCTGGGGGCGGATCGGTGGGGCCGTCCGCCTCCTCCTCGTGATCCTCATCGGCGACCACCGTGAGAGAGGGGCCCGACGGGTTGATGACGACGGGTTGATGGACAGCCTCGAGGCTGACCTCCTGCGCACCACCCTCGACCCCAGCGGCCGAGAAAAAAGGCGCTAACTCGGTGGGCAGATCCTCGGGCCAGACCACGCCGCGATGCGCCTCTTCCGGCATGGTGAGCGCAAACACCGCGACCCAGGGCAAGGTGCAGCCGAAGCGGTGACCGCCGAAAGACAACATGGCGAACACGCCCTGATCGTCTACATGGAGCCCGGGGATATTGAAGCCGTAGGCCAGGTTGAGCCGAAGAACGGGGTCGTCCTTCAAGTGGCCAGGCACCTGCACCCCGTCACGGCGCGGATCGAGATGGATCATCACGAGACCTCGGCCATGATTCAGCATCTGCTCCAGATGCTGTCTCTTCTCCGCGTTCGAGTGCTTCTGCCCCATAGGCAGCGCAATAGCGCAGGCGGTTCTCCCGTGTAAAGCAGGAATCCAGCTGACCCGCGAGGGTCCTGCGGGGGATGAGGTCGCCGCAGCCGGGCGCCGGTGAGACCCGCCTCTTCGCTGGAGGCACGACACCGCGGAGGCCGTCGCTCCTACCGCGACCCGCCCCCTCAGCCCGCGGTATGGCGCCCGTGAGCGCCCTCCTGCTTCGGCCCGCGCGTCGCTCCGAGCGGATCACATGCCCGTCGGCCGCGAGATGCCGCCCAGCTCTATTTACGACCGCCAGCCTGACGCCAGAGCGACTTGACCGCGTCCCGCGCCACACCGTATTTTCGCGGAACCTTCCCTACCTTTGGATACTTGCGTACCAAGGCGCGGCAGTTGGCGGGCAGCCATGCGGCGCTCTTGACACCGTCTCTGCCATAGAAGAAGGCCCGAAGGCGGGCGTTCTTGAACGGATACCCGTGCATGGCGCCGAGCATGTTGAAGACGTAGCGTGGCCCATCGGCCGGGGTGATGTGGCCGCTCCACATGAGGGTCTCGAGGATCCCGGTGGCCTTCGCCGACGAAGGCTCACAGAACGCCTCGAGGGCCACATGAAGCCACGGGAAGCCTTTGG
>JAAZYN010000997.1 GCA_014239625.1 Myxococcales bacterium
TGCAGACCAGGCTGGCGTCCGAGGCCTTGAGCGATCTCGTGCTCGCCCCGCTGGCGGAAACTCTCGCGACCGATCGCCGCTGGCTGATGGTGAGTGACGGAGCGCTCCAGCTGGTGCCTTTCGCGGCCCTGCCGGTCAAGAGCGCAGCCGGGGCGTCACGGGCTCCGCTGGTGGCGCGGCGTGAGATCGTCCACCTGCCGTCGGTGGCGCTGCTGGCAGCCTTGCGCCAGCGCCACCTCGCCCGCGCTCCGGCCGAGAAGAAGCTGGCGATGGTGGCCGACCCGATCTTCGAGCAGCGCGACGCGCGACTGCCCGGCGCCTCCGAGCACCCCGCATCACCCGGCGATCGGGCGCGGGACGTGGAACGCTCGCTGCGGGATTTCAACCTCGAGAGCTTCGAGCGCTTGCCTCATTCCGGGGAGGAAGCACGGGCGGTGCTGGCGCTGGTCCCGGAGTCCGAGAGGTTCGCGGCGATCGGAGCGGCGGCCAATCGCGACACCGTCCTGAGCGGCGAGCTGGCCAGCTACCAGATCGTCCATTTCGCGACCCACGGCCTCCTCAACGCCCGTCACCCGGCGCTCTCGGGCCTGCTGCTCTCGCTGTGGGACGAGGCGGGCCAACCGCGTCCCGGCCTGCTCTGGGCCCATGAGCTCAGCGACCTGCGCCTGGCGGCCGATCTGGTGGTGGTGAGCGCATGCCGTACCGCCCTCGGCAAGGAGGTACGGGGCGAAGGTCTGCTGGGGATGCCGCGCGGCTTCTTCGCGGCCGGCGCCACCCGGGTGATGGTGAGTCATTGGAGTGTCAACGACCGGGCCACCGCCCGGTTGATGACGCTCTTCTATCGCGGGCTGCTGGTCGACGGTCTGCGACCCGCCGCGGCGTTGCGCGCCGCCCAGCTCACCATGCTCGACACGCCGGGCCGGCGAGCACCCTACTTCTGGGCCGGCTTCGCCCTCAGCGAGGTCTTCAACCCGCTGCTGCTCGGACTGCTCTTTGCCTACATCCTCAACCCACTGGTCGAAACTCTAGAGAAGCGCGGGGTCCGCCGCGGGGCCGCGGTCAGCGTGATCATCGGGGGCGGGCTGTTCGTCATGGTCTCAACCGTCAGCTTCGCGACCCTCAAGGCCGCAGGCCACCTCGCTGAGCTCGGCCACAAGCTGACCGGTGAACGGGTCCTCGACGATCGCGACCCGGACGACCATGAGTTGTTCCTCTACTACCAGGATCCCAAGCGAGGACAGCGCCCGAGCTCCCTGGCAAACGTCGCGAGCGTCGTCAGCGCCAACGGCGAAGTCTTCATCGACATGAACGACGACGGCGTGCGCAAAGTCGGCATGGCCGAACAGATCACCGTCTTTCTGCTCGCGAAACTTGGAGATCCCCTGGATGTGGGACTCGATCTCTCCAAGATCGCCCGGGCCTACGAGTCGCACGCGTCGAAGGTGGTCAACGTCGGCGTCGGCCTGACGCGGGGCATGCGCCGGTCCTTGACCAGCATTACGCATTTCTTCAGCATTCTGCTCCTGGTTCCGGTCTACACCTTCTTTCTTTCCCTCTACTTCTCCTCCATCCGAGACACGCTCCGAGACCTCCTTCCTGGGGCCTACCGCGCTGAAATCGTAACCATCGCCACAAAGATCGACGTTCAGGTGGCGGCCTTCTTCCGCGGCAAACTCGCGGTCGCGCTCCTCAAGGGGGTCGTGACCTGGATCGGGCTCTGGATCGCCGGGGTACCCTTCTCCTTCTTCATAGGAATGGGCGCAGGGATTCTCTCCATCGTGCCCTTTATAGGCCCCCTCATCGGCGGCGCCCTGGCCATCGTGCTCTGCTACACCCCCGAAGGCTGGCTCA
>JAAZYN010000998.1 GCA_014239625.1 Myxococcales bacterium
CATGAGTGTTTCTTCGTCGTCGACCTGTCGTAGTTCCGTCCTTGTCGGGTGAATGATCGGGAGATTGTCATCGCTGCCGGACGGTTCGTCGACGGGTTGGCCCGACTCCTCGACGACGTCGAAGAACAGCTGCCTCAGCTCGGAGAACCGAGGCACTCCCAGCGCCTCCGCCCCCTCCGGCAACGGTCGCTCGACCGGCGCTCGCTGCCACACCTGCGCCTTCCAGTGAGCGAACGCGACCTTCAGGAAACGGTGTAGCGAGCCGCGCTCGGCCGCGGAGAGCGGCGCGAAGGCCGCCAGGACGTCCCATCCGAACCGGCCGTGCTGCACCTCGTCGGCCAACAGCGCCTCGATGACGCTGCGGACTACGGGCTCTTCGGCGCGGTCGCGGGACGCGAGCATGTTCGAGGTCGCGAGGGTCTCACTCATGCAGCTCGTGTAGACCACGTTCCGCAGCGCTCGGGCTCGGGCAGTGGAGTCGCCATGTTCGGGTAGGCGCTCCAGCGCGGCTCCCTCCACAGCGAGTGGGTCCGCGCCCAACACATCCAGCAGCTGCCGGCACAGGGCGGCGTGGCGCAGCTCGTCGAGGGCGAAGCGCATGGCCATTCCCTCCACATCCAAGGGCGCCTCGGCGGCGCGGAGCTGCCCGACCAGGTCGCTGAAGATGAGCGCGGAACGGTGCTCCTCGCGCGCGCGCCCGCCCCAGAATCCACGCGCTGCCTCCAGGGCGGCGTCGTTGTAGCTGTCGAGGGCGATAGCGTCGAACGCTACGGGCCGCCCGAACGACGCCACGAGGTCGTCGAAAGCGCCGGCCAGGGAGGTGCCACTGCGCCGCAGAAAGGGCAGGGCGTCAGGCGGCGACATTCGGCGGCATCAGCGGGCCGTCCACGGGGCCCCAGTCCGGCTCGACCGGAACATCGGGATCCGTCGGCACATCGGGATCCGTTGGCACATCGGGCGCGACGGTCTCTGGACCGTCATCGGGGGTCGCCCCACCGTCGGCGTCGGCGAGCGCGACTTCGGCGGGTACGTCCGCTACGGCATCGGGCGGGTCCGAGGTGTCATCCAGGCAGCCCCCGCCCAGGGCGAGTCCGGAGCCCAGGGCCAACACGCGAGCGAGGTTCAGTGCGCGCGCATACGGTCTCGTACGTTTCGACGTTTTGGTGGTCATGGGGGCAGCCTAGCAGCGCGCTCGCGCCAGCGCCAACGCAAGCGGTGGTCGCGTTGGCGCTGGAGGGCCACCCCAGCGATGCGACGGCCGTCGCCACTGCGAGGAGCAGGAGCGGTCGGACGTCGAGGCCGCGTACCGCTGGGCGCGTGACCACGGTCGGACCGCGGAGGCCCTGACGCTGCTGCTCCGGATCGGGGAGTGGGTGTACGTGCACGGCTCGTTCGTCGTCCACCGCGACGAGCTTCGGGGCTTGCTGGAACAGTCCGAGCTGGAGCTGAAGCCGGACCGGGCGACGGGTTTGGCGTGGCACCAGCTCGGCACCCCGGACCCAGGGTCGTAAAAAACGAAGTGTAAGCAGCGGCTTAAGTCGGCACCCCGGCACCCCGGACCCAGGGTCGTGAAAAACGAAGTGTAAGCAGCGGCTTAAGTCGATCTCGCCCACTCGCCGAGCGTGGCGATTCAGCCGTTCGCGTCGGCTTGGTCAGGGCGACGGATGGCCTGGTGGCGTTTGGGCGACACCAAGGCGCACGTCGGCCTCGACCCCATGTCGGGGCCCGATGACGGCACGCTGTCGAGTCGAAGAGAGGCCGCCGGCACGAGCTGGACCGGCGTAGGGAAAAACGTCAGGCTCGCTGCCACAGCACGGGGCCGTCGCGCACGGTGACCCCTGGCAGGCCCC
>JAAZYN010000999.1 GCA_014239625.1 Myxococcales bacterium
CGTACCTGCTCCGCTTCGGTGGAGCGCTCGCGATCCTCTCCAGCGCCGTACGCACCGAGACACGCCGCGAGGCGGTGATCCACGGTACGGAGGGCTCGCTGCACGTGCCCACGTTCTGGCGCCCGGACCACCTGCTGCTGGACGGCGAGGAGGAGCGCTTCGAGATCCGCGGCAACGGCATGAACTACGAGGCCGAGGAGGTCATGCGCTGCATCGCTGCCGGCAAGACCGAGAGCGAGACCATGCCGCTCGACGAGTCGCTCGCCGTGATGCGCACGATGGACAAGCTGCGCAGCCAGTTCGGGCTGAAGTACCCGGGCGAGTAGCCCGGACGCCGAAGGCTGGCTTCCTAGCGCCCGAGGCTGAGCGGAGCGGCCTGGGAGATGCGGTCGAAGACGAGCGGCCCCATGCGCGGGCCCGCGACCTGAAGGCCCGTCTCGTCGTAGCCTCGCGCCCAGGCCTCGGTCCGGTCGGGAGCGACCACCAGCTCCTGGCGCGTCCAGCTCGCCTCCCTCGCGCGCACGGCGCAGCGAGTGCTGCGCGTTCTGCCGTGGAAGCCGTCGCTGTACAGGGTGTAGGTCACGTCGCAGTCCGGGGTTCCCAGCAGCTGCGCGACCTGTACCGAGTCGATCAGCTCCGGGTGGTGCCAGGGGCTCGCGTAGAAGAGTGGTGGGCCGGGTAGCTCGTGTGCCCTGGCCACGAGGACCCCCGCGGCCTCACGCAGCGCGACGACCTGCTGCAGCATCGGGCGGTCGAGCGACTCGACCCTGGCCTCCTCCACGTACAGCCACGGGCCGCCCGGCCGGCCGGCCCAGATCGGGAGCACGACCCGGCGAACCCACGGGAACTCGGCCGGCTGCGCGTCGGCCTGGGCCTGGTTGGAGAACGTCCCGACCATCCAGCGCGCCAGCTCGCCGGGCGCGTCCGCGCCGGGCCGTACGGCACCGGGAGCCGGGACGACGCAGGCACCGCAAGCGCAGAGCGCGACCAGCAACGCGGCGACCCTGACCAGGCCGGCCCGCGGCCAGGAAGGTCCTCCCCCGCGCACGGCCCGAGCGCCGGGCGGGGTCGTCACGGGCAGCGGCGAGGGCGGGATTGGCATGGGGGGTGAGGGAGGCGGCCCGCCCAGACGCTACCTTGGGGGGGCACTCCCCATGCAGCTGTCCACGCTAGACCTCGTCATCCTGTTCACGTTCTTTGGTCTCGCGCTGGCGGTGGGCGTCGTTACAGCCCGGCGGGCAGGATCGAGCTCGGAGGAGTTCTTCGGCGCCGGGCGCTCGTGCCCATGGTGGCTGATCGGCTTCTCGATGGTCGCGACGACCTTCGCGGCGGACACACCGCTGCTCGTGACCGACATCGTGCGCAAGGACGGCGTGGCCGGAAACTGGATCTGGTGGTCCTTCCTCCTGACCGGAATGCTCACGGTCTACGTGTTCGCGAGCCTCTGGCGGCGCGCGGACATCCTGACCGACCTCGAGTTCTACGAGCTGCGCTACTCCGGCAAGCCCGCCGCCTTCCTGCGCGGCTTCCGCGCGATCTACCTCGGGCTCGTGTTCAACGTCTGCATCATGGCGGTCGTGACGCTGGCCGCGGTGAAGATCGGCGGGGTGATGCGGGGGCTCGAGCCGCTCGAGACGATCCTGCTCGCGTCCCTCGTCACGCTCGCGTTCAGCACGCTGGGTGGGCTGCGTGGCGTGATGCTGACCGACGCTGTGCTGTTCGTCCTCGCGATGGTGGGCGCCATCGGGGCAGCTGTCGTCGCACTGGGACACCCGGAGGTCGGCGGCATGGCCGGCCTGCTCGCGCGCGAGGACCTCGCACCCAAGCTGGCGATGGTCCCGAGTGTCTCG
>JAAZYN010000099.1 GCA_014239625.1 Myxococcales bacterium
CGCGTCTTGACGAGACCCGTAAGCCAGGCCTCACAGTCGTTCATCAGGGCCTCATAGTCCACAAACGGTCGGTACCACTCGAGCATCGTGAACTCGGGTTGATGCCGGGCTCCCTGTTCGCCATCGCGCCAGACCTTGGCCAGCTGAAAGATCGGCGGGGCCCCCGCGGCCAACAGCCGCTTCATGTGGTACTCCGGGCTCGTCACCAGAAACCGCCGGGCGTCGCACACGGTGGCCTCGACGGCATCCAGATGGACCTCTGTCCCTGCGGACCGAACCGCCGCTGGCGTCTCTACCTCCAAGAAGCCTCGCTCGGTGAAGAAGGCTCGGGTCTGCGCGATGATTTCGGCACGGCGCCGCAGCAGCGACCACTGATCGGCGCGCATCATGCGCAACGCATCTGAGCCTGCAGCCGGCCACTCTCCGGTAGGGTGCGCTCTCAGCAGGGTCGGCTCGCCTGCTCCCAGCTCGACCACGTCCCCCGCCTGAAACGCTGCCCCGTTTGCGCACGCCACGGTGCGCGCGGCGCCTTGGCAGAGCACGATGATGAGCCCGGCATCAGGCTCCGCAGCCAGGACGATTCCGCCCGCTGACACGGGGCTCACCGCGGCCTGACTACTTGGTGCTGACGCGACCGGCGTAATCGCCGGTGCGGGTGTCGACCTTGATCGTCTCGCCCTGACTGATGAACAGCGGGACCTGGACTTTCCCGCCCGTGGAGACCTCCGCCTCCTTGGTGGTGTTCGTCGCGGTGTCACCTTTGACCGCGGGCTCCGTGTAGACGATGTCGGCGACCACGAAGTTCGGCAGGTCGACGTCGATGACGCGGCCCTCGTAGAACAGCACGTCGCACTTCATGTTTTCGAGCAACCACTGAGCCCTTGGGCCGATCGTGTCGGAGGGGATGGGCGTCTGCTCGTAGCTCTCGGTGTCCATGAAGATGAAGTCATCACCGTCCCGGTAGAGCATCTCCATCCCCTTGGACACGACGTCCACGGGGTCCAGGGTGTCGCCGCTGCGAATGTTCCGCTCGACGACCTGGCCGGTGATCATGTTCTTGAACTTGGTGCGCGTGAACGCGGTCCCCTTACCCGGCTTGACGAACAGGAATTCGACGATGGTCCAGGGGGCGTTGTCGATTTTGACCTTGAGGCCTTTGCGTATATCGCTGGTCTGGTATGCCATGCCTGTCTCTGAGCCTTCGTTGCTAGGGGGGCGCCCGTATATCAGAGGTCACCCACTTCTCAAAGGACGACATGACGTCGGCACAGCGCAGACTGGCGCAGCTCCGCGCGCTTTGGGACACCGAGCGGGTGGCGACGCGCCATCGCTTCGTCGAGCAGCGACGCGGCACCACGCTCAAGCAGCGCGTGTCGCGAGGTATCGCGCTCGCGGACCTCGCCATCGACGAGGCCGACGCCGCCACCGGTGGACGAACGATGCTCTGGCTGTTCGTGCGCACGGCCGGGACGGATCTGGGAGATCTTCGCATCAAGGTCGGAGATCCGGTGCGCCTGTGGTGGTCGGACCCGGAGGGCGACGACGTGGTCACAGGGGTTTTGGGGCGCCGCTCCGGAGACCGCGTGGCGGTCGTCGTCGATGGCGACGTCCCCGAGCGGTTGTACGATGGCGGGTTTCGGTTGGACGTCGACGACCCGGACGCCACCTTTCGCCGTGGGTTCAAGGCCCTGGATGCCTTCGCCAATGCAGCTGTGGGCCATCGTGAGAGGACGCTGCGAGAGGTCCTGCTGGGCGACGCCGAGCCGGCATTCGACGGCTTGCTCCCGGTCGACGACCCCGCTCTCAATCCATCCCAGCAGCTCGCCGTGGCCAAAGCCCTTGCGGCCCGCGATGTGGCCCTGATCCACGGGCCCCCGGGGACCGGGAAGACGACCACGTTGGCCGCGGTCATCGACGCCGCGGCGAGACGCGGGCAGCGGGTGCTGGCGACGGCCGCGAGCAACATGGCTGTGGACAATCTGGCGGAGAAGCTGATCGGGCGCGGGTTGCGCGTCGTTCGGTTGGGGCACCCCGCGCGAGTAGCTGGTGCGGTGCTGGGTCACACGCTGGACGCTCAGCTCGAGCAGGCCGAAGAGGTGAAGCTGGCCCGGAAGTGGATCGTCGAGGCTCAGGCGATCCGTCGCCGGACGCATGCCCGTCGCGACCGGGGATCGAGGAGCTGGGCGGAGCATCGCGAACAGTTCGCCGAGGCCAACCGCTTGTTCAGGGACGCGCGCCGGCAGCTGCGAGCGGCCGAGCAGCTGATCTTGGAGCGCGCCTCTGTGGTCTGCGCTACGGCCGCCGGAGCCGACAGCAGGGTCCTCGGAGGCAAGCGCTATGACGTCGTCGTCGTGGATGAGGCGACCCAGGCCCCCGACCCGATCGCGTTGGTGGCGCTGGCTCGAGCCCAGCGGTGCGTGCTGGCTGGAGATCCCTGCCAGCTGCCGCCCACCATCATCGATCACGGCGCCGCGCGGTCAGGGCTGGGGGAGACGATCTTCGAGCGGCTCGCTCGCCGCCTGGGCGATCAAGCGTGCACGTTGCTGATGGTGCAATATCGAATGCACGCTGATCTGATGGCGTTCCCTTCGGCGAGCATGTACGACGGCCATCTTCAGGCGGCCCCCAGCGTGGCGGCCCATCGACTGGCGGATCTCCCGGGCGTGGATGGGCCGGACCCCTTGCGGCCAGGCCCTCTGGTCTTCATCGACACGGCCGGCAAGGGGTGGGAGGAGGAGCGCGACGAGCAGTCCGATGACCCCAGCACGTCCAACCGTCGCCAGGGTCAGCGTCTGGTCGCCGAGGTGCGGCGCTGCATCGAGCGCGGGGTGGCGCCCGACGACATCGCGGTCATCACCCCCTACTATGCGCAGCGACGCCTGCTGGCCAACGCGCTCGCCGCCGAGGTCATGGAGGGCCTGGAGGTGGGGACCGTCGATAGCTTTCAAGGGCGGGAGAAGGAGGCCGTGTTCGTCGACCTGGTGCGGTCCAACCCCGGCGGGGAGCTCGGGTTTTTGAAAGATGTCCGCCGCATGAACGTAGCGATCACGCGCGCCCGCCGGTTTCTGATGGTGCTGGGCGACAGCGCGACCCTGGGAGGGCACCGATACTACGCCGCGTTCATGGAGGCGGCAGAGCGCTCGGGGAGCTATCTGTCGGCGTGGAGCGACGACCCCTGACCCGCGCCTCGGGTCAGGGCGGGCGCTCAGGGGGGCATCATCGCGCTGGCTCCGCCGTGAAGCATCCGCCTCGCGTCGTCGCGGCGACGCCCTCCGGTCAGCCTCCCCAAGGCTCGCCAGGGTTGCCTGGGATCGGCTCTCCAGCGGCGTCGGTGACGAAGTTGCCGACGTCACCGAAGGCTCGCTCTTGGCTCACCCGATCGCCGTCCTTACGGAAGCACACCAGGCGGCCGTGACGGTGGATCTTGACCACGTCGTGAGGACCCGGGCGCAAGTCGACCAAGGCCCCCTTGCGCTCCTGGTTGAGGAGCTGCTCCTCGTTGCCGATGGGATCCGTGACGGTCTTGGCTTTGAGCGTCCAGACAAGCAGAGATGTGGGGTCGGTCGCGGCCGGGTATCGCGTCGTCAACAGGTCGTCGAACCCGAAGAACTGCTTGCCGATGTCGTTCTGGTTCACCGGGCCCGCCATCAAGCAGACTCCTGCCAGGAGATCGCAGCCCGTCGGGAGCTCGGTGACCCCCATGAACTCGGCGTAGAGCGCGCTCCGGGCCGCCGCGGCGCCGACCGCTCGGACCGCCACGCTCCAGTCGATGCCCGCGTCGGCGATGGCCTCGCGGTCCAGCCCCACGATGTAGATCCGTTGGCCTGCCAGGGCGAACGCCTTTTTGCCGCGGGCGGCGTTTCTGGTGAAGGCTTTGGCGGTCGGGATGTCAGCCCACGCTGGGATCGCGTCGATGATCTGCTCGGTCACGTCCGCCAGCTCCTGACGCAGCGCACGCAAGCGCTCCTTTCCATCGGGCGTGAGCACGTCGATTCGGTCCAACAGCAGCAGCTCTTTGCCCTGCTCGCGGTTGCACCCGGTCCAGTGATCGAAGGCGTTGTACGCCGCTCGTCCCGCCTGGACGGTGAGCTCTTCGGACACGTCCATGGGTTGGCGCTGATGGTATTCGCTGGGCGCCGTTGGCTCGTGGTTGACCCCTGGCTGGATCCGTTCACTGCGGAACGCCATGAGGTTCGCGCCGATGGCGCGAGCGGCTTCAGGGGACAGGGCCACGCGCTCACCCTCCAGCGCATCCCCCTCCAGCGCCACCAGGCCGAGTCGCCAGCCCAGCGCCCGATCAGCCAGGGTCAGGCCGGCGAGCTGCTCCAGCTGCCGGATGATGGTCCGATTTCGGCCGGCGTTGCGCCCGACAAAGGGGGCGCTGAAGACCATCGCGCGGCGTTTCCCTGCGGACGCGATGACCGCCGCTCGCTCCATCGCGTCCGCGACGATCCCGATGTGCAGGTCGGTCAAAAAGCCGATCGTGGGGATGTCGTCGGCAAAGAGCAGACGCTTGCGGGCTGCTCGCAGGAGCGTCTGGGGCAAGCTCCAGAAGGGCTTGTGCCCGAGCAGCGTGAGCAACATCGTGAACGGCGTGCGATACGGTCGGCACAGCACCAGCTGGGCGTAGGCCGGGGCTGCTGCGCTGGGGCCCTCGAGGCCCTGCAGGCTGCCCACCAGATCCGCCACGCGGGCAGCGTCGCTGGCCTCCATGAGGGTCACGCGATGACCACGGAAGTTGGTGCTCTGGCGCGCGCTGAGGACTCCCAGCGAGAGCTCCTCGAACAGCTCCTGTTCGTCCGGTGGCGATGACCCATCGGCCAACCCGGTCGGTCGCTCCAGGCTCAGAAGCTGGAGCCCTTCGGCGGCCTGCGCGGTCGTCAACGAGACCCGAGTCCGGAAGCCCACCGGCGAGCTCGATGTCAGCTGCGTCGGCAGCGAGTAGCGGGTGCGCTTTTCGCCGGGAGGGGTCTCCACGGGCTGCCGGCCGCGCCTGTGCGCGTGGGGGGGGGGCGTAATGGGGACCACCTCGAGAGGTTTTTGTAGGCGTGTGTTGGGCATCGGACCGGCGTGACCTGAGGGTGGAAGGGAGGCCGCGGGCGACTGCGCAGTGGCGCTCCAGGAGCGAGACCCGCGATGACGTCCGTCGGTGACACACACTACGCCCAAGGTGCGATCATCGCGACGCCAATGGACCCCCCAGTGGCGTTGGGTGGACGCCGAGTCCGGCAGCTGGGGCAGCTTGGGGGCCCGGGGCGACGGTCGGTTTGTCTTTGGGGTGGTGTCGAAGGGCGAGGGATGCCCAACCGCTGCGGCGGGCGATCGGGCGATCGCGTCGCCGGGGCGGGACCGGATCCGGGCCACCGGACCGAGCCCCCGAACAGCAGCGGCGAACAGCGCGGAGGCGCCGCTTGTGGCGAGAACGCGCAGTTGCCGCCGCTGGCCCCGTCGAGTACAGCTGACCATGATGGTGTCACCCCGAGACAGGCTTGCGCGTGTTTGGGTGTGCTCAGCGTTCATCGCCATCGCCGGCTGCCCCGCCACCGGCGGCGGCGTTGCGGTGCTGGACGCGCTGGAGGACGCAGACCTCGGTGTCAACGGTGTCTTCGACGTCGTCGACACGATCGACGCAGCCTCGGGCGAGGACGCGGCGTTCATCGCCGACGCTCCCGCGCCCGACGTGGAGCCCCAGGTACCGTTTCCTTGGGCCGCCCCTCCCGGGGTGGAAGGCGACGAGGCGACCTGTGCCAACGGGGTCGATGACGATGACAACAGCTACACCGACTGCGCCGACCGAAACTGTACCGACCACCCCTGGGTGTGGGTATGTGGGACGCTGGAGAACGGGCCGGTCACCTGCGCCGATGGGGTGGACAACCCGGAGGCCCCGCTGGGGAGTCCGGCGCAGACCGACGGGCTGATCGATTGCGATGACCCCGACTGCAGCAAGAACCCGTACTTGAACGACGTCTGCCCGAGCGCGCCCCCGGAAGGCTACGGTTCGGGGAGCTGCGCAGACCTTCACGACAACGACGGCGACGGCATCACCGACTGTGACGACCTGGACTGCCTGCTGGCCCCGGAGTCTCCCTGCGGCGCTGGCGGTCGCGTGCGGGTCCTGTTCGACGGGGCGCATGGGCAATCCGCCGGCGGCGCTGACTGGTTGGTCGACACGGCGGTGCCATTTCCCCGGCCGTCCAACCCGGACCTCGAGCGCGAATGGTCGGGGAAATACAGCTACCTCGGGCTGGTCCTGGTCAAACGGCAGGACTTCGTCGTCGCGACCTTGCCGCGCGGTCAGTCCCTCACATGGACCGGATCGGGTGTGTACGACCTGAGCCGTTTCGACGTGTTGGTGCTGCCCGAGCCGTCCAGCTCCTATGCGGAGGGCGAGGCGGCGGCCATCGGGGCGTTCGTCCAGGCAGGGGGGGGACTGCTGATGGTCGGCAATCACGAGGGCGCCGACCGGGACAACAACGGCGTCGACGCGGTCAAGGCCCTCAACGACATGCTGACGTCGTGGAGTGGCGGGGGCTTGAACTCCAATCCGCTGGGCCTGTGGTACGAGCTGCTCGACTACGATGCCGCCCAGGCGCTGGATGCCGCCGCCAACAGCACGGCGACCTTCGTCAACCCCGCCGGGCACCCGGCGCTCTCGGGCCCGGGCGGCAGCGTCGACGCCTTGGGGATGTACGTCGGGACGACCATCGGGTCGGCTGCCTCCGGCCCGGCGACGCCGCTGGTGTGGCCGCTGAACCCGACGAACCCATCCACGGGTGCGGTCGCCGTGGCGTCCACCTGGGGCTCTGGGCGCGTGATCGCCATCGCCGACAGCGCGCTGTTCAGCGACCGCACCGATAGTCACGGTCTGGCGGGCGGGAGCGTCGCGCTCGACCACAGCGACAACTTGGAGTTCGCGATCAACACGTTTTATTGGTTGGGCCAACGCTGACGAAAACCGCAGGGGCGGAGGCCGCGTCGAAGGGAGGCTTGGGTGATGTCTGGCTGGATGAGATGCTGGGCGCTCGTGACCGGCGCCGTGGTGTCGTGTGGCTGCAGCGGCGACAAGCCGTTGTCCGACCTGTTTCGCAGGACGACCCCTTCGCTGGTGGGCCCGATCAAGAAGCTCGCGCTGGGTTCCAGCGCGGCCGAGGCCAGAGAGAGCCACCCGAAGCTCTTCCAGAAGGGCGGATTTCGTGACCGCCGCTGGGGCGGCGAGGGGGGCATCAAGTTCGAGGGCTTCACCGATCCCACCGATCAGGTCGTTCAGACCGTGCGCGTGACCTTCGCCAAGGAGCACACCAAGCTCCGCGAGACCCTCGAGTCGGTGTGGGGCACGCCCGTCGAGGGCCAACTCTGGACCGCGCGGACCCAAAACCAGAAGGGTGAGGCGCAGTCGGTCAAGGCGTCGTATTGGTTCGACCCGGCCCACCAGCTGCGCGCGGTCTTCTTTTTGGACCCCCAGCGGGGGCACAAGCGGGTCGTCGAGTTCACCCACTACGTGGCGTTCGAGGGCCAGTGGGGTTCGAAGCGCGGGCGCCCGGCGTGGATGACCAGGGCACTGCTGGGCTCCACCAAAAAGGAGCTGGCGGCGGCCTACCCGGGCCTGGTCGAGGTGGGCGCCAGGCGGGTCAAGATTCACCTTCCAGGACCGAGTGGGCCCAATATCACACGGTAATTATCGCCTCCTTCGACGCCGAGGGCCGATGCTCAGTGTGGGAAATTCGCCATGATTTCCAACCGAAACCGGGCGCCAAGAAGGAGCTGATGACCGCTTTGTCGGCGATCTATGGAGGCCGCCAAACCCCGACCAACATCGATCGCGACCGCAAGCGCTGGGAAGCCAAAGCCGATCACTGGGCGTTTCAGACCCAGCCGCTGCAGGTGACGCTCGTCGACTACGGGACGCTCACCAGCCTGACCGTCAAGGATGCCGCACCTGTGATCGGCCCTTGCCCGGACGGCGTGAGCTGTCCGCCGGCGTGCCCGGAAGGCCAAGAGTGCCCGTCGGCTCCCGCATGTTGCTCCTTCGTTCCGGAGGCCGTCGCTCGGCCGCCGGGACCGGGTAAGGCTGAGACGTCTCCGGCAGGGGGCATCGAGTCGGGGCGGCCGGGAGCCGGTCCCCCGGCTGGCGCACCCCCAAGCGGCGAATCACCCTGACCCTCCTGGGCCGGCGGCGCCGAACCCGCGCTCGACGAGTTGCCGGCGTGGGCATCTGGCGGGGGCGGCGCCCTGAACACGATCACGTCGTGTGGCGGGCGTCACGGCTTGCCGCACCAGGGAGCCTTCACGCCCAGTCGGCATGCGCGATCGCGGAGCTGTTTCAAGGTGTAGCCCCCCCGGCGCTCGTTCGAGCCCTGCCTCGCTGCCTCCACAGCCAGGTACGCGCACCCGGGTCCGTGGTCGAGCCGACAGCTCTTGGCGAGGGCTTCAGTGGCCTTTTTTCGCTCAGCGTCGCCGAGCAGCCCCTTGGTGCGAGCGAGCCCGAGATGATGGCAGGCCGCCCCGCTCTTCATTTGGCAGCCGCGTTCCAGCAGCCGCTTGGCCTGGAGCGGATCGGGCTTGGTGCCGTGGCCGATGGCGTAGCGCGTGCCGGCTACCCCGCAGGCGTGGCCGCTTCCCAGCTTACACGCGCGCTTCAAGAGCCCATTCGCTTTGGGCGCGCCCTTGGTCTTACCCAGACGGGCCTCCAACAGGGTCGCCTCGAGCGTGCAGCCGGCCGCGTGATCCAGGCGGCATGACTTCGCGGCGCTGCTCTCGGCGCGCCTGGTGTCTGCGTCGCCTCCCGTGCCGTCACGAAGCACCACACCCAGGTTGTAGCAGCCTGTGGCAATCCCGCC
>JAAZYN010000009.1 GCA_014239625.1 Myxococcales bacterium
TCGCAGACCTCAACGGAGGGGCCGCCAGTCGCTGGGGGCCCTGGTTTCGGGGACGACGACCTCCCTATCGATTACCGAGGCCGAGATCCCGGGGAGGCTCCGAACCCTTCGCGCAACGTAAGATTCATCAGCGGCAGCAGCACCCTGCGTCAGGGCACGCCCATGCCCATGCTCAAGGATATGCCCGCGGACGTGGAGCTCCCTCCTCTGCGGCGGACGTATGCTGCGTTAGTCTGTCGGACTGTTCCCCCGGCACCGTCGGCGTCGATGATCGCTCGCTGGTTGGAGTCTCAGCTCCCGGCTCAGAGTGGCGTCCGCGTACTGAGCGACCAGCTGCTTATCGCGCTTCTGAATGCGGAGTCTGCAGAGCATGGAGATCAGGCCGCTCGAGCTCTCACCGCTTCGCTGTCGAAGACCTTCGGGAGCGGAGTGGCGCACGCGTACGAGCTGAGCGCCGAGCCACAGCTCAAGCACGCGCTGCGTCCCAGCGGACTGCTCCCACCCTTGTTCGAAGACCTGTTCGCGCGCCTCCGCTAGCGGGCTCGTCCCCGCGATGTCCGGGGGGATTCCGCCCACCCCTGCTCGAAGACCTCTTCGCGCGCCTCCACCAAAGAGACCGACCCGCCATGAATGTAAAGAGCTTCTGCGCCTTCGCAGCGACGATCGCGCTCGTCGCGTGTCCAGAGCCGCCTTTGGAGCCGGCGTCACCGGCGCTCCCGGACGTCCCGCGCTCACCCGACGGGGGCCTCGACGGCGAGATCTCCCCAGACGTACCCTCGACCTTGCCGCCGCTGGACCTCAGCACCCCGCTCGCGGCCGGCGAAGCGAGGGCAGGCGTGATCGACAAGTCATCGGACCTGCTGACCGGACCCAAAGCCGACGGACGCATCGGCGACGTCAAGATGTACAACGCCAAAGCCGCCTTCATCATCGAGGGCGTCCGACGTGTGGACGGCTACCGCTATTACGGAGGTAACGCGGTCGATATGTCTGCGCTTAACGCCGACGGCAGCCAATCGACTCAGGACGTCTTCGGAGAGCTGGCCCATAGCTGGAACTTGATGGCCTTCGAGGCTCAGAGCGTCGAGGTGGTGGACGATGGCCGCGTGAGCGGTACCGCGCACGTTCGAATCAGCGGCCAAGCCAGTAACCTGGCCTTCGCTGACAGCTTCATCCGGTCGTTCCTGAACCCGGACCCGCTGACCGTCGACATCTCCTACGACTACTTTCTCGGTCCCGACGAGCCGTACTTACGGCATGACGTCACGATCATCAACGTAGGGACCGAGCCGGCAGAGATAAGCCCGCCGGTGCTGCTCTCCAACCAGGGTGACGGCCTCTTTCACTTCAGGCGCCGGGATGGATTCAGCACCAGCGGTGGCCCCGTCGACTACATCGCCATGACCGGCGCCCGCAGCGCCGTCGGCCTGATGACGAGTGACACTACCCTGGAGTTCGCCTTCGACTACTCCAACGTGTTGATCTGCCTGGAACAAGACTTCTCCGTACCCATCGGGGAGAGCCACACGCGGAGCTACTACTTCGCCGTCAGCGACGCGGGGCAAAACGGCCTGGACGCGATCGCGGCGGACCTCGGGATGACCACCGCCAAGGACGCGACCATCGAGGGCACGGTGAGCCTGCCTGCGACGGCCTCTCCGGCGGAGGCCATCGTCGCGGTGTGGGACGGAGGTGAGCCCATGACGATGAGACCGTTGAACTCAGACGGGACGTACGCGCTCGGCGTCGGTGAAGGCGACTATCGCGTCGAGGTGTACGTGCCAAAACACGGGTCGCCCACACCGGTCGAGGTCAGCGCGCTCTCTGGTCAGAGCGTCACGGCCGACTTCGTGGTCGAGGCGGCGGCCACCATCACCGCCAGCGTGGTCGACAGCTCGGGCGATCCGGTAGACGCCAGGGTAATGTTTGTGGTCGATCCCGCCGACAGCGCCACCGCGTCGCCGTACCCACCGGAGTCCTTCGACGTTCGCGGCGATGGTAGCTGGTCATGGAGCGACGGTGGCTATGGCCGCGTGAGCGCTGTGGGGTACGCCATTGGCGGGGAGACGACCCAGATCGTACCCGCCGGAACTTACACACTGCAGGCCACGCGAGGCTTCAACTACACGATCGACTCAGCGCAGGTGAGCGTGGCCGCGGGCGACACCGGCAGCGTAACGTTGACCATCGACAAGGTGGTTGACTCGACCGGTTGGGTGTCCGGTGATTTCCATATTCACGCGCTCCGCAGCCCCGACAGCAACGTGCCATGGGACGTTCGGGTGCTTCAGGCGGTGACGGTGGAGATGGAGGCGCCGCCGCTGACCGAACACGTGACCCTCGCCAGCCTGGGGCCGGCCATCGAGGAGCTCGACGTGGGCGCTCGGATCATCGAAGTCCCGGGGCAAGAGGTCACGACGTTCGAGTTTGGGCATTTCAACAGCTTCCCATTGGAGTATCGGGACGACGAGCCCAACAATGGAGCTGTTTTCCCCTACGACAAGACCCCGGCGGCGCTGTTCGAGGCCATTCGGAGCCAAGGGAAGTGGGAACCCTTTGTCCAGGTCAACCACCCGCGAGGGACCGCTATCGGGGGCTACTTCGACTACATCGGCTTCGACAACACGACCGGCCAGTCGCAGCGAACGGGCGACAGCTACTCGACGAACTTCGATGGCGTCGAGGTCTTCAACGGAAGCTGCGGCGTTGGGGAGGAGTTCGACGACTGGGTGGCGATGACCAACATGGGCTGGCGAAAAGCCCTGTCGAGTGGCTCCGATAGCCACAAAGAGCGCGGCATCGTGGGCACCCCGCGCCAAGTGGTCAACATCGCGCAAGCCGAGGTGAGAGCTGACCTTGGTGCCTACGCCGAGGCTATCAGACGGCGCCGCTCGTTCGTCACGTGCGGGCCCTTTGTTCGCTTCGAGACGGTGGATCTCACGGCCTCTCTGGGCGACATGGCGACAGTCGACAGCGGCGGTGAGGTCGCGTTCCGCGTGCAGGTGAGCGCCCCCAGCTGGCAAGCCCTCACCGAGGCGCGGATCCTTCGCAACGGCGAGGTCATCGACGTCCTGCCGATCACCGAGGTGGCCAGCGGGGTGCGACTGGACGCGACGGTAACCGACACCCCCGAGGCCGACGCGTGGTACATGGTCTGGGTGACCGGCACCGGCGACGTGCTGCCGGTCTACAACTCAGGAGCGCCTGCCGCGTTCACCAACCCTATCGAGGTGGACGCAGATGGAGACGAGCAGTGGACGGCCCCTGGACTCCCTGCAGCAGAGCCCTGAGGTCGTCGGTGCGTCGGCCGAACCACTCACCGACGACCCAGCGGCAGCCGCCGCGAGGTGGACAAGTGTCGCCAGATCCGGGCACCCACCCACCGCCATTGTAGCGATGACACACGTGGACAGCGGGTGCTATTCGAACGTGTACAAAGGAGTCACGTCATGCAGCTGACCGACGAGCACAAGCAGCTTCGCGCGTCCGTGAAGAAATTCCTGCAGACCGAGGTGAACCCGCACGTGGACGCCTGGGAAGAGGCCGAGCTCTTCCCCGCCCACGAGGTCTTCAAGAAGATGGGGGATCTGGGTTTCCTGGGCGTCACAAAGCCCGAGAGGTACGGGGGGATGGGCCTGGACTACAGCTTCGGCGCGGTGGTCAACGAGGCCCTCGGCTGGTGCGACTGCGGGGCTATCCCGATGGCCTTGGGCGTTCAGACGGACATGGCGACCCCGGCGTTGTCGAAGTACGGCTCGCCAGAGCTCTGCGACGAGTTCCTGCGGCCCGCCATCGCCGGTGACCACGTCACCGCCATCGGGGTCTCCGAAGCCGGGGCAGGCTCGGATGTCGCCGCGTTGCGGACCACCGCGGTCCGCCGCGGTGGCGACTACGTCATCAATGGCGGCAAGATGTGGATCACCAACGGCACCCAGGCGGACTGGATCTGTTTACTGGCGAACACCGGGGACGGGCCTGCACACCGCAACAAGAGCCTCATCGTGGTGCCGCTGAAGACCAAGGGGGTGTCGGTGTCCCGCAAGCTCAAGAAGATGGGCATGAAGGCGTCCGACACCGCGGAGCTTCACTTTGATGACGTGGTCGTGCCGCAGCGGCATAGGATCGGCGAGGAGGGGATGGGCTTCATCTATCAGATGGAGCAATTCCAGGAGGAGCGCATGTTCGTCGCCCTCACCGCGCTGACCGGAATTCAGCGCAGCGTCGACGAGACCATCGCGTACACCCGCGAGCGCAAGGCCTTCGGCAAGAGCATCTTGAGCAACCAGGCGGTGCACTTCAAGCTCGCGGAGATCCAGATCGAGCTCGAGTCGCTCCGCGCCCTGACCTGGAAGGCGGTCGACGCTCACGTGTCCGGTGAGGACGCCACCTTACTGGCGTCGATGGCGAAGCTGAAAGCCGGCCGTCTCAGCCGAGTGGCACACGATGGGTGCCTCCAGTTCTGGGGTGGCATGGGCTTCATGGACGAGACCCCGGTCTCCCGCCGCTACCGGGACTCTCGCCTGGGTAGCATCGGCGGCGGCGCCGATGAAGTGATGCTGGGCATCATCGCCAAGATGATGGGAATGTTCCGCCGCTAACCCGGATGTTTCATGGCCCTTCGGCTGCAACCGGCGGATCCGCAGCGCTGCCGGGTGCGACCTCCCTGCGGCGGGCTCGACGTACGTGGCGTACGACTTTGCCCGCCTCCGGTCCGTGCCACACCCGGCAGCACTACGCCTCCTTGGTTTCGCTCGAAGTTCCATGAATAATCCGGGTTAAGCATTCGGCGCCAAACATCGTGTGTACTTGCAGTGGGATCTTGAGGTGAGCGCGTGGCCAGTGAAGACAAGAACCGACGTCACTACTTCAGACTCGAGTATCCGCAGTTCCTGCGGCCCACCATCGAAGTCAACGACGGGTACTGCGAGGTCGTCGAGATCAGCGAAGCCGGGGTTCGTCTGCGGACCAGTGGGTGGCCTCATCCCCTCGGCGCGGAGTTGATCGCTCGGATCCACTTCAACGACGGCTCCGTCCATAATCTGGAGAACGCGGAGGTGCTTCGGCTCGACGAGCACGAGGTCGTCCTGTCCTTTACGGGGGGCGTGTCGATGAAGCGCATGGCCCTCGAGCAGCGTAAGATCGTCCGCGCCAGCATCCTGGATGGAAACCAGGAGATGCTGGCGCTGCTGCGGCGCCCTAAATGAGCCCCGGGGGACGTCGCGCCTTGTAGACTCGGGCGAGGATCTCGGCGACCTTGGCGAACAGGGACTGGGGAACCGGGCCGCCGACCCTGACGCGCCGCCAGAGCTCGCGGGCCACCGGCTTGTTCTCCACCAGCGGGATCGCGTGCTGGCGGGCGATGTCGCGCATGATCGCGGCCAGCTCATCGGCGCCCTTCGCGGTGACGATCGGAGCGGTGTCCTCTCCTGCCCGGTAGCGCAGCGCCACGGCCAGGTGGGTCGGGTTGGTGATGATGACGTCGGCCTTGGGCACCGCCTCGATGATGCGGTTGGCGGTCAGCTCTCGGTGCATCTGGCGGCGCCGGTGCTTGTATTGCGGCTTGCCTTCGCTCTGCTCCCGCTCGCGCTTGGCCTCTTCGATGGTCATACGCATCTTGCCCATGAGCTGCCGGTGCTGCCACACGTAGTCCAGCACCGCGATCACCATAATCGCGCCGATGGTGGCCAGCAGCATCTGCCACAGCATCTGTTGTGAGACCGCGTCCGCGTGACCTACCGAGGTGAGCGCCAGCGATGGGAGGACGTCCCCCATACCCGAGACCACGAGCCACAAACCGAGCCCGGTGAATGCGACCTTCCCCAGGGCCAGCCCGACCCGAACGGCTGCCTTCTTGGGCCCGAACAGCTCCTTGATCTTCTCCAACGGGTTTATGCGCGAGAGCTTGAAGCTGACGAGCTTGATGGCGAAGAGCATTCGCGTCTGTCCCAGACCCGCGACGATCAACCCCGCCATGCCCACGAACGCGATCCCGAGCATCGGCCCAGCGGTCATCATGGCGCTGTCGACGAACGTGCTCCAAAGCTCCGGGTCCTCGTTGGTGATGGTGTAGGTGGCGAGCCGGGTGATCTCGCGGAGGCTCTCGTACAGCTCTGCCCCGAACGCCGCGAACCCGAGCGCCAACGCCATGAGGTGGCCGGCGGTCATGACGTCGCGGCTCATCGCCACGCGGCCTTCGGAGCGGAACTCCTCTCGCCGCCGTAATGAGGGTTCTAAAGTGCGGTCTTCAGGACTCGCGTTGTCTTCTTCGGCCATGGGTCAGCCGCCGGTGGAGAGGTCTTCGGCTGCCCGGGGAAGGCCCTCCAGGCCTTGCTCCATAGCGGCTATGATCGCGTCCCCTTCCATGCTCATCGCCAGGAATCCGGCGCCGATGATGAGGCTGAGGCCGACGCCAAAGAGGTTCATCGATGGCACGAGGCGGCCTACCAGCGCCAGCGAGACGTAGATCAGGAGGGTCACCACGACGACCGGCGATGCCAACAGCAGGGCGGTCTCCGCGAGTCGCACGCCGGCCTGGGCGATCGCGTCGACGTCGACAGCGACGGGGCTGGCGCCCACCGGGTAGGCTTCCATGTGTGCGACCAGGCTGACGATCACGTGATGATGTCCGTCCAGCGCCACAAAGGCCAGGGTCGCGACCATCGCCAGGAGGGTCCCAAGGGTGAGGTTCTGCTCGCCCGTCGCCGGGTCCAGCAAGACGTTGAGCGACAGCGCCATCGAGGTCCCGGCCACGGCGCCAGCGCCCTCCACCGCCGCGAAGATGATGCGAACCGCCAGCCCGATCCCGGCCCCGATGATGGCCTCGCGGCCGAACAAGATGAGCGGGGTGACGATGTCGGTGGGCATGGGCACCACGATGCCGCCCATGCCCCAATCGAGGACCACCGTCATTAAAATGGCGATCGTGGCTTTGAGCCGCGCCGGCAGTGACTGATCCGTGAAGCCGGGGACCACGGCGAGGATCAGTGACAGGCGCGTCAACAGGAGCAACCCTCCCAGGACATAACCTGCGAAGATGTTCTCCAGTGCTGGATCCAGGATCGCGCCCATCAGATCGTGTCAGGCGTTGAGGTTTCGGACCCGCTCGGAGCGGCTCGCGACCTCGGTGATACGGACCCCGAACTTGTCATTGATCACCACCGCCTCACCTCGGGCGACGAGATGACCGTTGACGCGCACGTCCAGCAACTCTCCTGCGACCTTGCCGAGCTCCACCGTGGAGCCCTTCGTCAGCGCCAGTAGCTCTGCAATCTTGAGGCGTTTCCGCCCCAACTCGACGGTGACCTCCACCGGCACATCCAGGAGGAGTTCGAGGGACTTGAGGTTGCTCATCCCTTGTTGGGGGTCGCTGGTTTCTTCGACCAATTTAGAGCTCCTTGGACTTTCTGACGTCGGTCTCGATGACGTCGATCAGAGTGATGGCGACGTTGCCGTTGTGAGAGGTGGGCTCTACGTTGAACCTGGGGATGCCTTCCACCTGCAGCTCCACAGTGGAGCTGGGTCCGGTGTCCAGCCGCAGGCTCGTGCCCACCTCCAGGTTCATGATGTCTCGCAACGACATCTCTGCCCGGCCCAAGACGGCGGTCAGCTGCACCGGTACATCGAACAGCAGCTGCGTGATCGCCTCACCCCACTCTTCGTCATCGGCTCCCCCAGAGCTGTTGACGGCCATGTGTTCCAGCCGCCGACCATAGGGGCGCATGCCGCGATAGGGCACGATCAGGGCGATCTTTCCGGTCACCGCACCCCACTCCAGCTTGCTGACAAAGTTCACGACGCGCTCGGCTGGAGCGATCACCGCCGCGTGTCGCTTATCTACCTCGGCGCGCAACGCCCTGAGCTTCAGGGGCGCGATGTCGGCCCAGGCTTGCTCCAGGGCGGCGGAGACGTATCCCACCAGGTGGCGCACCAAGGTGCGCTCTGTGGGGGTGAAGGAGCGGTTCTGGACCAGCGCAGCCGCGTCCTCCGAGCCCCCCGGTCCACCCATCACCAGGTCGATGAAATGGAACAAGAGGTCGAGATCGATCGCGAGCAACCCGGTACAATCGAAGGCCTCGATGTCGACGAGCACGATGCCGGTCGGGCTGGGCAGGCTCGCATAGACCTCGGAGAAGGGAACGATTTCGTGCCGCAGCGCGGAGACAAAGCCGACGCTACGGGTGGCCCGCTCGAACTCGATGCCGAGGAGGCGGCTGAAGCCCTCGTGAACAAGCTCCAGGCCCGGCGCCTGGCCCGGCGTCGCGCCGAGGTCCGTGAGGTCGAGTGGTCGAACTGAGGCTACCGCGGGGGCGGTGGGCGTCACGAGCATCGAGTCGAGCGCGGATAGCTCGTCCTCGCTCAGGGTCTCCAGGTCTGGCTCTCGGGTACTCATTGTGGGCGAATCCGGCTGCAAGCTCTGTGCCACCGTCCACGGCGGCCACTGCTGCTTCCATCATAGACCGATATCGGGCATCCGTTTGAGCTTCTCTACCAGAGTGGTTCGATTGAGCTGCAGTAATCGCGCCGCGTGCGTCCGGTTGCCCTGGGCCAACTCCAAGGCTTGCCGGATGAGCTCGCGCTCTACCGACTCCACCGCCTCGCGCAGCGACAGCCCCTCTTCGGAGACATGCATCGGCGCGGGCGCCACGCCGGGCGCCACGCCGGGCGGGCCGGAGACATGCGTCGGCGCGGGCGCCACGCCGGCCGGGCCGAACATCTCTTCGACGAAGTCGAAGTCCTCCTCGGCGCGGCCTTCGAGCACCGTCAGGCGCTCGCGGACGTCGCCGATGTCGATGTCACCGCTCGGCTTGAGCACCAGCACACCCTGCACAAAGTTCTCGAGCTCCCGCACGTTCCCGGGCCAGTCGTAATCCTGCATCGCGCGGATGGCGCCGCCGGTCGCTCCCCGGACACGAGAGCCGCAGTCATCCCGATAGCGCTCCACGAAGTGGTCGACCAGCAGCGGGATGTCCATGGGGCGGTGGCGCAGCGGCGGAACTTTGACGCGGACGACGTCGAGTCGAAAGAAGAGATCCTGGCGGAAGGTCCCGGTGGCAACTTCTTGACGGAGGTCCCTGTTGGTCGCGGTGATCAAACGAAACTCGGCGTTGACCGAGTCCATGGAGCCCACCGGCTCGAAGACGCGCTCCGCCAGTACCCGTAGGAGTTTCACCTGCATCGACAGGGGCAGCTCGCCGATCTCATCGAGAAAAAGTGTGCCGGCGCCGACCGCCTCGAAGCGGCCGATTCGTCGCCGGTTGGCGCCCGTAAACGCTCCGCGCACGTGACCGAAGAACTCGCTCTCGAGCAAGGCTTCGGGGATAGCGCCGCAGTTGATCGGTACCATCGACGCATCGGCCCAGGGGCTCAGACGATGCAGCTCACGGGCGACCCCTTCCTTACCCGCACCGGACTCGCCGGTGATGAGGACGTTGGCGCGGGAGGCGGCGATCCTGGGTAGCGAGGCGAGGACCGTCTGGAACGGTGACCTCGCGGCGCGGATGAGCTTGTTCTGCGGCATCGCTACCAATTTCCCGACATATCGCCGTCGGGTCAAAAAACACGCCCAAATCGTGCCGCGCGCGCGGCGCCGTCAATGGGTCGCCGGCGATCCGTCAATGGGTTGACGATCACCGCCTCCGATTTGACGGCGCGGCTTTGCGCCGGGTCTCAGTCTCACCTGGGGCCGGTCGGCGTGGGCGCAGGCGTATCGATCTATATATAGGCCCTCGAAGTGGGTGTTCGGATCGGCTGGATCGTAGTTGGCACGGTTCGTGCTCTAGTCTTCGCCGTGGCAACAGCAGCACCCATCGTAAAGTCTTCTCCCGGTGAACCTACCCGGAACATCGCATTTCACAGCATCGATCCCCACATGCGTCGCACGTGGGAGTTGGTGCAAGGCGTCGGGCCGACAGCGGCCACCGTGCTCATCAGCGGTGAGTCCGGTACGGGCAAAGAGGTCATCGCTCGGGCACTCCATGCCTGCAGTCCGCGATCCCACCGCCCGTTCATCGCCGTCAACTGCGGGGCCGTGGTCGCCTCGCTGGCCGAGTCCGAACTCTTCGGCCATGAGAAGGGCGCGTTCTCCGGCGCCACCGAGCGTCGCATGGGCGTGTTCGAGGCCGCCAACGGCGGGACCTTGTTGCTCGACGAGATATCCGAGCTGCCGTTACAGCTTCAGGCGAAGCTGCTGCGGGTGCTTCAGGAGCGCGAGGTGGTTCGAGAGGGTAGCACACAGCCTCGCAAGCTCGACGTTCGCATCATCGCGACATCCAACCGTGATCTCCGCGAGATGGTCCGCAACCAGACCTTCCGCGAGGACCTCTTCTACCGCCTGAACGTCTTTCCGTTGCTCCTGTCGCCGCTGAGAGCGCGACTGACGGACCTCCCCATCCTGGTGGACGCCATCCTGACGGATCTCGGCAAACGGTTCGGCTGTCAGCCGACGGTGAACCATGGCGCCCTGGAGGCCCTGGCGCGCCACAATTGGCCTGGCAACATCCGCGAGCTGCGTAACGTCCTCGAGCGCTGCCTGGTGTTGTCGCAGGCTGGAAATCTCGATCGGCACGCGGTCCGGTGCGCGCTCGGGCTCCACCCTGCGCATCAGACCTGGGCCTCCGAGAGCGCCGACGCGCTGCCCATGGAAGCGTCGACGCTGGCCGACCTGGAGCGGGAGGTGATCTTGTCGCGGCTGGCGGCCCTGGAAGGCAACCGGACCCGCGCGGCGCGTTCTCTGGGCATCAGCTTGCGGACGCTGCGGAACAAGATCCGCGACTACCGCGCGCTCGGACACTTCGTTCCGGAGCCTGCACGTCGAGTCACTGAACTCTGAGGGAAATTCATGGCTATCATCAGCGATGCGACCAACATGACCCTGAGAACCGGCCTCAACCGCCGGGCGGACCGGCAGAACCTGCTGGCTGCCAACCTCGCGAACATCGACACGCCGGGATATCAGCCCCGGGACCTGGAGTTCGAGGGGGCGCTTCGGGAGGCGGCCGAAGTGGTGGAGGCTGACGCGCTCCCGCTGGACCGGACTGAGGATGGACACATCGGAGGGCCCGGCGAGTCGATCACCGTCGAGCCCGACGGCATCGTCGAGCGCCCTCACACGATCGACACGCTCGACGGTAACGGCGTGGATCTCGACCAAGAGCTGGTACGATACACAGACAACGCCATGAAGTTCACCGGTAGCGCGGAGATGCTTCGTCGTCGCTACAACATCTTGCAGTCGGTCATCAACGACTATCGCGCCTAACGTAGGGAGGCCTGAGCATGCCAGTAGCAACCGGATTTCGAATCCTCGGATCGGCGATGAGCGCGCAGCGGACTCGGCTGCACCTCACCGCGTCCAACCTGGCCAACGCGGCGACCACGCGCACCCCCGATGGGGGGCCGTACAAACGCAAAGACCCGGTGTT
Source organism: Myxococcales bacterium (assembly GCA_014239625.1). Lineage (GTDB taxonomy): Bacteria > Myxococcota_A > UBA9042 > PHBI01 > JAAZYN01 > JAAZYN01. The sequence continues at coordinate 11,421 of JAAZYN010000009.1, forward strand.
CTCCGCCGAGGCGATCAACGAGGCCAGGCCAGAGGACGGGCTGAGCAAGGTCGTGGTGGACGAGATCCTCGTCGACGAGACCGAGGGGCCGCTCAAATACGACCCCGACCACCCCGACGCGGACGCCGACGGCAACGTGCGGATGCCCAACGTCAACGTCGTGGAGGAGACGGTCAACATGGTGACCGCGTCGCGCAGCTTCGAGGCCAATGTTCAGGCCTTCCAGACGCTGCGTGACATGGTGAGTAAAGCCCTCGAGATTGGGAGATAGTCATGGATCCTCTCAGCTTTTCCGGGGCGCTGCCCTCGATGGACCGTCTGCGCCTGGCGATCAGCGAGCCCGCCCAAATCGGCATGCCCGCGTTCCCTGGCGAGGCCGGTCCGGGCAAGATGGACTTCGCCAAGGTGCTGCGCGCCGCCCTCGACGGTCCGGACGCGGTTCACAAGGCCGCCGACGACAAGGTTCGCCGCTTCGTCTCCGGCGAGGAGGTCCCGGTACATGAGGTCATGGCGTCCCTGGCCGAGGCCGATCTCTCTATGCGACTGTTGACCCAGGTCACCAGCCGCGTGATCGCAGCCTATCAAGAGGTTGCGAGGATGCAGGTTTAGTAGCCGATGGCCACCGAGCTCGAGGCGACTCCGGTCCAAGAAGGCCCCCTCGTGGTGCGCGCCCAGGCGTGGCTGCGGCGGCGGTGGGTTTACGCGGCCATCGCGACCACGCTGTTTGCCGGGGTGGTCTTCGCCCTGACCCAGATCGTGGCCGGCTCCTACGTCTTGGTGGCCCGCGACATGTTGCCCGAGGACCAGCAGGCGGCGGTGACCGCGCTGGAGGCCAAGAGCATCCCGTACAAGCTCACGGCGACGAGTCTGAGCGTCCCAGAGGACCGACTTCACGAGGCCCGCATGGAGCTGGCGGTGACCGTCGGTGCCAGTGGGCGGGCGCCCGGCTTCGAGCTGTTCGACAACAACACCATGGGGCGCAGCACCTTCTCGCAGAAGGTCAACTTTCGGCGCGCGATGGAGGGCGAGCTGGCTCGGACCATCGCGGCCTTGACCCCCGTCGACCGGGCTCGCGTGCACCTGGTGTTGCCAGAGCGTCGGCTCTTCAAGCGAGACCAAGCCGCTGCCACGGCGTCCGTGATCGTCACGCTGAAACGTTCCATGTTGCTGACCAAACGTCAGGTCAGCTCCATCCAGCAGCTGGTCGGCGGCGCCGTAGAGGGGCTGCTCCCGTCGCAGGTCGCGGTGGTGGACCAATTCGGCCAAGTGTTGGCTCGAGCTGACGGCACCGATGCGCGGGCGAGCCACATGATCGAGCGGACCATGGCCTTCGAGCGCTCCCTCGAGCAGCGCGTCGTGGCGCTGCTCGAGCCGACCATCGGCCGCGGTCGGGTGCGTGCAAAGGTGGCGGCTCGTCTGGATTTTTCGCAGCTGTCCGAACACCAGGAGAAGTACGACCCAGAGAGTCAGACGGTCCGCAGCGAGCGGGAGAAGCTCGAGAAGACCGAGGGGTCGTCGAAGCCCGCGCGTGGCGCGCCAGGGACCGCGACCAACCTCCCTACACGTCAGCCCGCGCCGGCGAACGCTCAGTTCACAAAGCCGTCGAAGGCTGACCGCTCGGACATGACCAAGAACTACGTGGTCGATCGTCAGGTCACCCGCCGCCAGACCGAGAACCCGAGGGTTCAGCGCCTCTCCGTGGCGGTGTTGATCGACGTCAAACGCGATGGCGCCGGAGAGGTCGACCGCCCTCACTCGGCTCCCGAGATCGCGGCGTACACGAAGCTATTGACCACAGGTGTTGGGCTGGACCCGACTCGCGGAGACACCATCGAGGTGGCGAGTATGCCCTTCACTCCAGAGCTGGCGCCAGGGCTGGGGAGCCTCGACCTCGACCAGTTGCCACGCGACACCGGGCTGGCCGAGTACCTCCTGTACGGTTTGGCGGGATTGGGCCTTCTGCTCATGGGGGTTACCCTGTTTCTGGCGATCCGTTCGCGGAAAGCCGCCAAGAAGGCCGAGGCCGAGGCCGAGGCCGCGCGCCTCGAGCATCTCGAGGCCGAGGCACGAGCGCGGATAGACCTCGCGGAGGTAGGCATGCAATCTGAGATAGCGCAGCTCCGCAGGCGGGCTGTGGCGCAAAGCGAGCGCGACGTGTTGGTGACGGCGAGCGTGATTCGCTCCTGGTTGAACAGTCCGGGCACGACGTCCTGAGAAGCTGATGGCTAAGAAGAAAGAAAAGAAGGCCAAAAAGGGCGAGCCAGAAGCAGAGCCTCCTCCGCCCGAGCCGATCAAGATCGCCGGTGAGCGCAAAGCCGCCATCGCGATCCTGGCGTTGGGGGCGGAGCTCTCACGCGAGGTCTTCAAGGTGTTGCCGGGTCCCGAGATCGAGCGCCTCATCGAGGCGGCTGAAAAGCTCGAAGATGTGACCGCCGAGGAGGTGAAGGTGACCCTGGCGGATCTGACGGTGGCCATGGACTTGCGCGTGATCGGTGTGAGCGGTCACGCCCACGAGCTCGCGAACGCGGCCAGAGACGCTCTGGGCCCCGAGGCGTTGTCGGAGATCATCGGTGTCAAGAAGCCGACGGCGAGCGCCCGCCTCAGCAATCTGGCGGCAAAAGACCCGCAGGTCTTCGCCCGGGTCATCTCTCGGGAGCATCCGCAGATCATCGCGGTCGTCATGGCGATGATCGAGTCAGGGCCGGCTGCGGAGGTGCTCGCGCTGCTACCGGCGGAGCTGCGCGGCGCCATCGCATATCGCATCGCCAACCTGAAGGCGGCCCCTGCCGGGGTGCTCGAGCAGATCGTAGACGTGGTCGCCCGCGAGCTGCGCAGCGACGCCTCTGGCCCGGTCCGCGTGGATGGGACCGAAGCTGCGGTGAGCCTGCTCAAGGCGGTGAATGCCGAGGACGAGAAGGCCATCTTCGAGGACTTGCGCGAGCGCGACGCCGAGCTCGCCGATGAGCTCGAGAGCCGGATGTTCACGTTCGAAGACATCGAACACCTCCAGGCCCGCGAGATTCAGCTCATCATGCGTGAGGTCAACGCGGATCTCTTGGCGGTGGCTCTCAAGGCTGCCTCGCAGGGGATCCGTGACGCGATGCTGAACAACCTGTCGAGTCGCGCCAAGGAGATGGTCCTCGACGAGATCGAGGTGATGGGGCCCATCAGCCGCAGCCAGGTCCTGGCCGCCCAGAAGCAGATCGTCCAGGTCGTCATCGAGCTGGACGCCGAGAAGAAGGTCAACATCCGTCCGGGAGACCTGGTGTAATCATCGATGGCCGCCGAAGAACCGACCCCACCGTTTGTCCCGCTCCCTTGGATGGAGCGCGGCGATGACGTGGTACGAAATTGGATCCCTGCCGAAGAGCACGCCGCGCCGTCGGAGCCGGTGACGTTGAGCCTCGGCAGTGCGGTGCCGGAGCTGCGGTCACCCGGCTCTCCCGACCCGGGTGACGATGAGCAGACCGATGCGTCGGAAGAGGACACCGAGGCTCTCCTCGAGCGGTCGGCGCTTGTCGAGCGAAACAACCCAGCCACGCCCGGTCCCAGCGATCCGGCTCTACAGCTGCGCGTGGACGAACTCGAGCACGAGCTCGACGAGCTGCGCGATCGATACGCGAGGTCGGTCGATGAGCTCTCGCGCGCGGGATTCGAGCTGTCGCTGAGGGTCGAGCGAGACGTGGTGCGGTTGGCGCGCAAGCTGGCGGAGATCGTCGTCCGGCGTGTGGTCGGGTTGGACACCGAGGTCATCATGAGCTCGCTCCGCGCCGCGTTCGAAGTGTCCGGTCCCCTGGAGAAGGTGACGGTGCGCTGCGCCCCGGGCGACGTAGCGAAGCTGCGCGGCGCCGCCGAGGAGGTGGCGCAGGACAAGATGGGGCGCTGGGTCGAGGTCGCGGTGCAGCCCAGCGCGGACATCGAGCCTGGCGGCGTCTTGTTGCTCTTTGAGGAGGGCATCGTCGATGCGCGTCTACCCTCGCAGCTCGACCGGCTGACGGCCGTGGTGGAGCGGGCGATCGGGGCCCAGGCGTACGCCGCCGACGAGGGCGGCGGCGGGGCCGACGACACGCCGGGCGACGGTCTGGAGCCGTCATGAATCTCCCGTGGCACGACATCGACGTAGCGCTCGAAGACGCCGAGCCGGTCACGCTGTATGGTCGGGTCACCCGAGTTGGCGGGCTGCTTGTCGAGGGGAGGCTTCCGAACGCGCGCCTCGGGATGCTCTGTAGCCTGCGCATTCGAGGCGGCAAGGAGCGCGCCCCGGAGCAGCTCATCCCTGCCGAGGTCGTCGCCCTGCAGGAGGGGCGCGTCTCGCTGATGCCGTTGTCGGCCGTGCCGGGGCTCACCGTCGGCAGCCCCATCGAGCCGGGCGACGTGGACCCATCGGTGGGCGTCAGCAACCGCATGGTCGGGAGAGTGTTCGACGGGTGGGGGCGTACCATCGATGGGGGTCGCCCGGTCCGAGCGGTCCAGCGCTACCCGCTGCAGCCGCCGCCCCTCAACCCGCTGTCGCGCGGACTCGTGGAGAGACCTCTTTCGGTTGGGGTGCGGGCCATCGACACCCTGCTCACCTGCGGTGAGGGTCAGCGACTGGTCATCATGGCCGGTGCCGGCGTGGGCAAGAGCACCCTGCTGGGTATGATGGCGCGCAACACGGACGCCGACGTGACCGTGGTCGCCCTGATCGGCGAGCGCTCGCGGGAGGTAAAGAAGTTCGTCGAGTCCGACCTCGGGCCGCGAGGGCTGGCGCGCTCCGTGGTCGTTTCATCCACCAGCAACACCTCGGTTGCCTTGCGGATCCGGGCTGCGCTGACGGCCTTCACGGTGGCGGAGTTTTTCCGAGATGAGGGCAAGCGCGTCCTGCTGCTCATGGACTCGCTCACCCGCGTCTGCATGGCCCAGCGCGAGCTCGGTCTGGCGATCGGTGAGCCACCGACGACGCGCGGTTATCCGCCGTCGGCGTTCGCCATCATCCCGCAGCTGCTCGAGCGCGCCGGGCCGGGGACCCGCGGCGGCTCGATCACCTGCTTCTGCACCGCGCTGCTCGAGAGTGACGACCTCGGCGACCCCATCGGCGACGCGATCAGAGCCGTGACCGACGGACATATCGTGCTGAGCCGGGCGCTCGCCGAGCAGACCCACTTCCCGGCGATCGATGTGCTGGCAAGCGCCAGTCGGGTGATGAGTGACGTGGTCGGCGAAGAGCAGCGCAGCTCCGCGGCTCAGGTGAAGCGGGTGTTGGCAGACCTGCGGCAGGCCGAAGAGCTGGTGACCTTCGGCGCGTACAACCAAGGCGACAACCCACGCTTCGATCGAGCGCTTCAACTGCGTACATCGTTTCGTGACCACCTGACTCAGACACCTGATGTGGAGGTCGACGGTGGGGAGTCGTGGGCGGGGTTGAGTGATCTGGCGGCGGCGATTCGGGCGGCCGAGGCATCGGCATCGAGGGGGACGGGATGAACGACAAGATGTCCAAGGGGCTGGTCTCCATGGCGTTGGGCGTGGCGGTATTGGCGGGCGTCGGAGTGGGGCTTCAGGCGGCGCGGAGCCAGTCCACGGACGCGGCGGGGGGCGCCGCCGGGACGGACGCCGCCGGGACGGACGCCGCGCCTGCTCCGGAGGCGGCGGAGACCGCGGAGACCGGGCCAGCGCCGGTGGATGAGCGGGCCAAGTTGCTCGATGAGCGGGCCAAAGACCTGGACGAGCGTGAGCAGGGCCTGAAGCGCCGGGAGGCAACCCTCAAGACAGAGCGCGAGCGCGTGGCCGATGTCCAGCGTAAAGCCGGAGCGCTGGCGATGAAAGCCGAAGACCGTTGTCGCAAGTGCGCTACTGGCAAGAAGGGCACGGGGGATGGGCTGGAGATCAAGGACCCGCAGCGAGTGGCGCTCATCATCAAGAAGATGAAGGCGCGCGACGCGGCCAAGATCATGGCGGAGTGGGCAGAAGCGTTGAGCGTGGATACGCTGTGGCGCCTCAGCCCGCGGATCACCTCTCCCATCTTGAGCAAGATGGAGCCCGTCCTTGCGGCGCGCTTGTTGGCGCGGATGCGTCGCGACACAGCCGGTGGCCCAAGCTTGCTCCTGCCGCCCGTGCGGCCCACTCCAGCGGAGGCCAACCCATGATCGACAAGGTCACTCAGCCCGATCTCTCTGCCGTGCTGGCGGCGGCGCCTTCTGCGGCTCGTCGAGACCCAGCAGAGTTCGGCGGGAAGCTCGCTATGACGACCAACGCGATGACCGAGATTGAGCGTTTGCGCGACGACTCTTCGAGGGCTGAGCGTTCAGGCCGGGGCCCGGGCGCCGACACGCCCACTGAGCTCCGGGCGCGACGAAGACAGCGGGCCGAACGGCGCGAAGCCCGTGTCGAGCGGTCACGAGAGATCAGGCACGCGCCCAGCCACCCCGCTGGGAGCACGCGCGGGGATGGCCCCTCACTTCAGCAGGGCCCGCCGTCGGTCCACCAGGCGCAGGTGCCGAAGACGCCCTCGGCGTTGGCGCTCCAAGCGTCCGCGGAGTTGGACGTCGCGGCCCTGGGCCAGGCCGTGAAGAACGCCCTGGTGCGGCTCGGTGACTCGGCGGTCTCCTCGCGTGACGCGGCGTCGCGGGCGATCTTGTCTACTCAGGCCCTCACCGAGGCGCGGGCGGCTACCAAGGGGGCGCGCGCTGCGCCCGCGAGTCCCCATAGCCAGCCAGGGCGCTTCGCGGCGTTGATGCGCGGGCTCCAGGGCACGGGGGGGGAGGCGACCGCCTTTCGCCTGATCGACGGCACCGCGGGCACGCTGGAGATCAAGGTCGCGTTATCGGGTCAGGATCTCACGGTGCGGATACGTCCTGTCGACCCGGCTATGGAGTCGGTCGTGGCGGCCTCCCTGGAGACGGTGCGCCAACAGCTACGGCAAGCAGGTGTGGTTAGTCCGACCGCAACTATTACAGTGATTGAGGAGGAAGAGAGTCATGGATTCGATGGTGAACGGTTCGACGAATCAGACCCCGGCAGCAGCGATTTATCCGACCACGAGCGGTGAGCTCACGAGCAGCTCCGCCAGCGGCGGAAAGACTCTGGGTAAAGACGAATTTCTCAAGCTCCTGGTGGCCCAGCTGACCCATCAGGATCCGCTCGATCCGACGGATCCGACGGAGTTCGTGGGGCAGCTCTCCCAGCTGTCGAGCCTCGAGCAGCTGATGAGCATGCGCGATGGTCTCGAGCTCATGGCCGTCGCGCAGACGGCCGGGACCTCGGCCGACGTGGTGAGCTTCGTCGGGCGCGAGATCACCTTCCGCGGCGACAGCCTGGTGATGGACGGCGGAGGCGCGCCATCGGATATAGGCATCCAGCTCGACGGGAAGGCCTCGGAGGTGGTGCTGACCATCAAGGACAGCGCGGGCAAGACGGTCCGC